>CAYOUP010000188.1:0-7140 GCA_964407125.1 uncultured Hyphomicrobiaceae bacterium
ATGGCACACCAGTCGGATTGTTGTTGCCCGTGACATGCAGCGCCCAGATATGCAGGGCCACAAGCCCCACAATCTCGAATGGCAGCAGATAATGCAGGCTGAACAGGCGATTGAGCGTTGCCTCATTGACCGAGAAACCGCCCCAGATCCATTGCACGATCGCCGTGCCAAGACCGTCCACGATAGAGTTGAGCGAGGAAAACAGGTTGGTGATCACGGTCACCGCCCAGAAGCTCATCTGTCCCCAGACCAGCGAATAGCCCATGAAGGCGGTCGCCATCATGGCAAGGAAGATCAGCACGCCGATGATCCAGAGAATTTCGCGCGGTGCCTTGTAAGAGCCGTAATAGAGGCCGCGGAAGATATGCAGATAGACGGCAAGGAAGAACATCGAGCCGCCGACCGCATGGGTATAGCGGATCAGCCAGCCATAATTGACGCTGCGCATCAGATGCTCGATGGAGTCGAACGCCATCGCCGGGTTGGCGATATAGTGCATCGCCAGAACAATGCCGGTGACGATCTGCACCATCAGGCAGAACGCCAGGATACCGCCGAAGGTCCACATATAGTTGAGATTACGCGGGGTCGGAAATTCCAGCATTGTGTCATGCGCCATGCGGATGACGGGCAGCCGGCTGTCCATCCAGCGCGTGAAGGCCGTATTCGGCTCATATGTCGATTGATGCGCCATTATCTTATCTCTCGGGAATTAGCCGATTCGGATGCGGGTGTCTGACAGGAACGCGTAAGGCGGGATTGCGAGGTTTTCCGGAGCCGGTCCCTTGCGGATACGTCCGGCCGTATCGTACATCGAGCCGTGGCAGGGGCAGAACCAGCCGCCATATTCGCCGCGTTCGTCGCCGATCTTCTGGCCTTTGGGGATGCAGCCAAGATGCGTGCAGATGCCGACTGCTATGAGCCATTGCTCATGACCGGATTTGGTAAGAACCGCATCCGTTGCCGGCTCCTGCACCGGATCGCCCATAATGCGCGCCACCGGGTCTTTCAGATCGTCGATCGGAACGGCCTTGGCCTCATCGACCTCTTTCGGTGTACGGTTGCGGACAAAGACAGGCTTGCCGCGCCACATGACCGTGATCGCCTGTCCCACCTCGATTGGCGAGAGATCGACTTCGATGCTCGAAAGCGAGAGCGCCGTTGCGTCAGGGTTCATCTGGTCGATCAGCGGCCAGAGCATTGCCGCTGCGCCAACACCGGCGAATGCGGTCGCAGCGACATGGATAAAGTCGCGCCTGGTTACCGGTTCATCCATTGTGGAGGCCATATCCCGTGTCCCCTGATTACCATCCGAATTTTGCCGTCCGCATACACTGTTCCGGCAGACAGGCAAAGTTTTATCTATAAAAAGCAGTTGAGAATGCTTCTATTATTCGCTCTGGGACATATGGCATTTTTCGTGAGGCCATGTCCAGCTTGTGGGAGTGGACAAAACGGCGCAATTCCAAAGCTGTTGTATCCGGGATAAAAGCAGAAAAGCCAAGATCATGCGCCTTGCACTCTATCAACCGGATATTCCCCAGAATACCGGAACAATATTGCGTCTTTCCGCGTGTCTGGATGTTCCATGCGACATCATAGCGCCCGCCGGATTTGACATGTCGGACCGCGGTTTGCGCCGGGCCGGGCTTGATTATCTGGATCATGTGAAGATTTCACGCCACGCTTCCTTCGAGGAATTCGAGGCCGAGCGCACCCGGCGCGGCGGGCGTCTGATTCTGCTGACCACCAAAGCGGAAATGCCATATTGCAGCTTTATCTTCCGGGAAACGGACTGCCTGCTGCTCGGACGGGAGAGCAGCGGTGTGCCGGAAAATGTGCATGAAGCCGCCGATGAAAGACTGATGATTCCCATGTCGCAGGATATGCGCTCAATCAATGTCGCCATGGCGGCGGCAATGGTATTGGGGGAAGCCTTGAGACAAACCGGCCGTTTTTCATCGCGTTCGGCCTGACTGAAGGGAGACTGTGATGACAATGCCCTTACCGCAATCCGGCCCGGACCACGCGCCAGAGCTGAACGCGTACCGGATCAAGGCAAAGGACTGGTTCGCCGAGCTGCAAGGCCGCATCATTGCCGAGCTGGAAAAGCTGGAGGACGAGGCAGATGCCGGGCCGCTGGCGGCGATGGAGTCCGGCCGATTTGAACGCAAGCCCTGGACGCGCACGGCGCCGGACGGCAGCGATGGCGGCGGCGGCACGATGGCGATATTGCATGGGCGGCTGTTCGAGAAGGCGGGCGTGCACATCTCCACCGTCCACGGAGAATTCTCCGAACAGTTCCGCTCGCAGATCCAGGGCGCAGAGAAAGATCCCCGCTTCTGGGCATCCGGCATTTCGCTGATCGTCCATCCGCGCAATCCGAATGTACCCGCGGTGCATATGAACACCCGCTTCGTGATCACGACGAAATGGTGGTTCGGCGGCGGCGCGGATCTGACGCCTGTACTCGATGCACGCCGCACACAGGACGATCCCGATTCGGTTACCTTCCATGACGCGATGCGCGCGCCTTGCGAAAAACATCCCGTTGCTGATTACGAGTGCTTCAAAAAATGGTGCGACGAGTATTTCTTCCTGCCCCACCGCAACGAGCCGCGCGGCATTGGCGGAATTTTCTACGACTATCAGAATTCCGGTGACTGGCAGGCCGACTTTGCGTTCACCCAGGATGTCGGGCGAACCTTCCGCGATGTCTACCCGCAGATCGTTCGCCGCAATATGAACCTTGCCTGGGATGACGCCATGCGCGAGGAGCAGCTCATCCGCCGCGGCCGCTATGTCGAATTCAACCTGCTTTACGACCGGGGGACCATTTTCGGTTTAAAAACCGGTGGCAATGTGGACAGTATATTGTCGTCGATGCCTCCCGAGGTGAAATGGCCGTAGGCTGAGAATCCGGCCAGCACTCCTCGGGGACGAAACGGGGGGAACAATGGGGAAGCCGGATTTCGACGCCGTCGCCATCGGCGGGGGACTTGCGGGATGCGCGTTTGCGCTGACCCTGGCTCGCGCCGGTCTGCGCGTTGCGGTGATCGAGCGGACGGCGCAGGCCAAGCTGAAAGTCTGCGGCGATTTTCTCAGCGCCGAGGCGCAAGGCCTACTCGAAACGCTTGGCATCGATGTCTGGCGGATGGACGCGCAGCCCGTTTCGACATTCCGTATCGCGGCAGGTCAGCGCGCGGCGGATGCGCCCCTGCCCTTTCGCGCGTGCGGCCTGTCCCGGCTCGCGCTAGATGAAGCCCTGTTACTGAAGGCGGACGATGCAGGCGTGGACCTTATCCGGGGTGATGGCGTCACCTCGCTTGAACCCGGTCCGTCCGGCATTGCGATTTGCACCGGAAATGCAACCTGCACCGCCAGGGCCGCCGCCCTCGCTACGGGCAAGTTCAATTTGCGTGGGCTTCCACGCTCCACCGGCATGCTGACCGCATTCAAGATGAGCTTCGAGCTTACCGCAGCAGCAAGAGGAATGCTCGACGGGCGGGTGCAACTGTTTGGCTATCCGGGCGGATATATCGGCGCATGCCTTATCGAGGGCGGAGCTTCGACATTCTGCTGGCTGGCTGATCCCGCCTTCATGCGCCGCACCAATGGCCGCTGGCAGGCCCAGCTTGACGAGCTGGCGAAGGCCTCGCCTTACATGGGTGATCTGCTGAGCGGGGCGACGCCGCTTTTCGATAAGCCCGCGACAACGGCCGCCATTCCCTATGGGTACAGACGCCGCGAGGCGATCGATGCAAGGCTCTATCCGCTGGGAGATCAGCTCGCCGTCATTCCCTCCTTCACAGGCGACGGCACCTCGATTGCACTGTCATCGGGGATCGAAGCGGCACAGGCTCTCCTGCGCGAAGAAACGGCAGGACGCTTCCAGCAAGCCTTCCTTCGACGGCTTGCCCCGCAATTCCGGTGGGCGAACGCAATCGACATCGCATTCAAGAGCGAAATAAGCCGCCGCATCGGCGTCGCCGCCATCGGACAGTTTCCCGCCCTTGCCACACAGCTCACAAAACTAACGCGCCTCGCCGATCTGCCCGACGCCGAAGTCATGTGAGGCCATTGGCCCGAGCTTGTTGTGAAATAGCTGCGACCAAACCTCTTCCACAGAAGCCCACTGCAAAGCCCCCCTCACCCGGAACGCATAAGCGTTCCGCCCTCTCCCGCCAGGGGAGAGGGCAAGTATGCCGCGAGCTTTCCGTTTATCAGCCCTCTCCCGAAGGTGAGCGCTTGTCGTTCACCGTAAAGGTTCGCGGACGGGGAGAGGGCGGCGCGTCAGCGCCGGGTGAGGGGTACACTATCAGCGTGCTGAGCTCCTGAATTTTTGGGCTCGAATGCCGCCGCCTAAAGATCCAGCACAACGAAATAGGCGCTGAAGCCCGGGCCGAACGCCGCGAGCAGGTGACGCCCGCGCGCACCGCTCTTTATCGCGCTTTGCAGGACGAACAGCGCCGTGGCCGAGGACATGTTGCCATAGTCGCGCAGCACGTCCCAGGAATGGGCAAGCCCCGCGCGATCAAGCGACAGCTGCTCCTGTAACGTCTCAAGCACTTTTGCGCCTCCAGGATGAAACAGGAAGCCGTCGAAATCCTCAAGCGTCAGCCCCTCGCGGTCGAGGAACCCGTGCAGCGCCTCACCAAAATTGTCTTGCATCAGCTCCGGCAGGTCAGGGCTGAGGACGACGCCGAAACCGTCATTCCGGACGTCCCATCCCATGATGTGCTCGGTATTCCCCCAGAAATGCTCGCCGCTTGTGACTATGCGCCCGAGCCCGCCCTTCTTGCAGGCGTTGCAGGAGAGGTCCTGTTCCTCACCGCCTCTGAGAACGACCGCCGCCGCGCCGTCGCTGAACAACGCGCTTGAGACGAACATCGCCAAGCTGGGATCGGCCGTACGCATACAGAGCGAACACAGATCGACCGTCATGAAAAGGATGGTATGCCCGGCACAGGCACGCGACATGCGGGAGGCTCTTGCCAGCCCCGCGACACCGCCGCCGCATCCAAGGCCGAATATCGGCAGACGCTCGACATCGGACCGGAACGGCATGCGATTCATCAGCCGCGCATCGAGGCTTGGAATGGCAAGCCCTGTAATCGTATTGGTGACGATGGCGTCAATATCGCGCGGCTCCAGTCCGGCGTCGGCGATCGCGCGCGTCGCGACATCTTCCAGGAGAATGAGAGCGTTGCGCTGGAATGACTCGGTACGTTCTTCCCATGAACGCGGCTCCAGATACCATTCGCACGGCTCCACCGTATAGCGTGTCTCAACGCCGGTATTCGTGAACAGGCTCAGACGCCGGGCGAATTGCGGGAAGACCTTGTTCGCCCGCTCGATGGCTTCGTCCTGGCCCATGACATGTTCGGGGACTGCCGTTGCGAGCCCGGCAATTTCGACCGCGATTCGCGTTCGCATGCGCACAAATTGATGCGCTTCAATTTCACTTAGCATTCCGGCCCCACTACTCGGGAATCCCATTTACAGGCAGATAGACGCTATCGACCACCGAAAGTGGTCCCCCTTCATCCGTCACTGGCTCCCTCGATGCACGAAAACCACCGTGGAGGTTTTCCGTTCGCATTTTGTAATCCAGCTAAGCAGATTGGCAGTAACGCATATGGAGAGCGCTTCGTAAATAGATAAAAAAACAACTTAAAAGTAAAAAAAACCGTTCCGTTTCAGCAAAGCCGTTCACGGTGTGTAAACCATTTTCTGCAATGGCTGGTAGCATAGCCCTTGTCATAAATGTGCTGTCCGAGTGAGTAGCCGAGCCATGAGTCACCCAGTCGATCGTAATTCGCAGAGTCAGTCCGAGGTTGGTCTTCTTATGCCGCGCCTGAAATCCTTCGCACTTGCCCTTGCGGGATCGGAGAATGCCGCTCTGGCTCTCCTGCGGGCAACGCGATCTCACGCGCTGACCAATGTTGACAGAGACCGTGGCCATATGCCCGTCGCATTGTGGACGCTGATGCAGATGCGCAGGATCTGGGCGAAGAAATTCAATGGAAAAAATGCAGGCAGCGCACAGGCGGACCCGCGTCTGTTCCAGCCCATCAGCCGTGTTGATGATGGCGGCCCATCAGCCCGCTTTGCGATGAAGATCAGCCGGCTCGATCCCATGCAGCGCGGGCTGCTCCACCTCGTCTATGGCGAAAGGCTGTCCTATGACGAGGCCGCCGATATTTTCGACATTCCCGTTTCCGAGGTCATCTCCGCGCTGGTTTCGGCCCATACGGCGATTGCCGGTCAGGCCCCGGCTCCCTCCCGTGGTGCTGAACAGCAGCCGTTTCCCTATGAAAGAACCGCCCGTCAACAGGAATGCGCCGCATGACTCTCAGCGACCAGCTCCTTCTGGCCTATGTCGATGGCCAGCTCGACCGCCCGCAAGCCTCCATCGTCGCCCAGCTTTTGCGCGATGACGCGCATGTCGCGCAGCGTGTGACGCGGTTCCAGCAGACCCAGACCCAATTTCTCGACACGTTCGGCGCGCTGCTGCGCGAGGGATCGAGCAGCACGGCGAGGGCACAGAAAACCGCCTATGCCAAGCCGGCCACCAAGCCGAGAGCCATTGCCGGAAAGCTGCTGACCGCCGGGTTGCTTGTCCTGACCGGCGCAGGCATCGCCCTGACCGCAGCCTATGCGACGGGAATGCTTGTCGATCATCCCACGAAGGAAATCGTCCAGATGCCGCCTTCGAGCTGGCCGGGCGATATCGCCGAGTTTCATTCCTTCTTCACGAAAGAAAGCCTGCTGGTCAGCCCGGACAGCCAGACAAATCCGGAAATGGTCGCGTTCCAGGTCTCGCAGAACTTCAACGGGCTGAAAATGCCGGACTTCCGCGAAGAGGAGCTTGATTTCCTGCGCGGCCAGATGCTGACCTATCGCGGCAACCGGGTCGTGCAGATCATTTATGCCGGCAAACACGAGCAGCTGGTCGCGCTCTATATCAGCAATGGCGGACTGGATATGGCGCTGGCGCCGGGACGTTTCGGCAATGTCAACACGATGAGCTGGACATCGAACGAGCGCCGCTACGTGCTGGCCGCCGATATGCCGCACCAGGCGCTGCGCGCGCTCGCCGTGATTGCCCAGGCGCAGTTCAACGGAAGCTGATCGCGT
>CAYOUP010000189.1:0-7131 GCA_964407125.1 uncultured Hyphomicrobiaceae bacterium
CAGTGAGCGTATTTCTTGCTCCATTTTTTCGCCGTAGACGCGAACCTCGTCGAGATATTCTTGCCATCGGCTTTCCAAAAAGATCTCATCACCGCGCTGAAATTTCGGTCTGTGAACAGTTGTGTTCATATCTGGATTGCCTCCGCAAATCGAAAGCTCGGCAGCATCGCTTTGCACATGGATTTGTTCACGCCGCAAATATTTCCTTGGCCACAACGAAGATGCAGCCCGACTCCTAAAGATTTGGGATATGTCAGCGGATTTCTAACCGGATGAGGTTCAAATAGAGTCTTTAATGCTTACGCGGCGTTAAAATGGCTACGCGTAATTGATCAATGATATGGCTCGATTGTGGGCAACAGTGCCGAATTGTAATGTGAACTGTCCGGCTGCCGGAGAGCGGACGATTGCCGAAACCACATATCTCTTGCTGCTGCCGCATCACAACTCGTACCCGCGACTTCGATGCTCGTTTTGCCGGCACAAATCACAGCCAAGCCGCATTTAGATCGTTGCATTGGCGCAAGTATCAGTGGGTGAATACAAAGGCCAACGAATGTCCACCAAATCAACAGAAGTCGGAAAGAAGGCTACCGCCGGACAAGTGCTCTTCATCCAGGGTGGCGGCAAGGGCACTTATGACGAATGGGACGACAAACTTGTCGCCAGCCTTAGGCGCGGGCTAGGACCAGGCCATGAGGTCCGCTATCCGCGCATGCCGAATGAGGAAGATCCAAACTTCGGAGCCTGGAGCACCGTGCTTGAACAGGAAATCGCTCAACTGGACGATGGCGCCATTCTCGTTGGCCACTCGATCGGTGGAACGATCCTCATTCACGCGGTCACCAAGCACCCCCAACTCTTGAGACACATCGCCGCCATCTGCCTGATTGCCGCGCCTTTCGTCGGAGACGGCGGCTGGCCTAGTGATGACATCATTCCTGATCGGGATTGGGCCGCACCGCTCGCCGGCATCACCATCTATCTCTACCAGGGCGACGCCGATAAGACGACGCCCATGACGCACTTCGACCTCTACGCAAAGGCGATCCCGCAAGCACACATGCGCCGCCTCAGCGGCCGCGATCACCAACTCGATAATAATCTGGTTGAGGTCGCCCAAGATATTCGTCGGCTGCACTAGCGCTAATCTGTGTCAGCCTCCTGGCCCAACGCGGAAATGACAGCCTGTGTTGATGTCGGTTTGCTCTTCGAAACGGCCCTTGAGACATAAGGCAGCATCAAATCATTGTTGGATGTATGCCAACCAATCAAGTCCGGTATCTGCCCGGGAATGCAACCTTAATCCGGGCCGGTGTCGTCGGACCAGATCGCATCGATCCCGGCGGCCATATCCTCGCCGAGACGCGGACTGGCCTTCATCGCCACCATACGCTCGCCGTCAATCACGATCGGACTGGCGATTGTGGGCACCGCCTCGCCGCCGCTGCCGGGAATATCGCGGCGGATTTCGCGGTGCCGGACCTGCGGGTCCGCAAAAACCTGATCGATCGTATTGATGGGACCTGCGGGTATGCCCCGCGCCAGCAGTTCGGCAATGAGCGGCTCGCTCCCCCACTCTTTCGTCAGCTCGCTCAGCTTTGCATTGAGCGCATCACGATTGCGCACACGCGCCTCGTTCTTCTGGTAATCCGTATCATCCGCCAGCTCCGGCGCGCCCAGGACGGCGCACAGTCTTGCGAATTGCCCGTCATTGCCGACGGCGATGATCAGATAACCGTCCCGCGACGGATAGACCTGATAGGGAACGATGTTGGGATGGCCATTGCCGCGACGGATGGGCGGGATACCGGAGACGAGATAATTCATCGCCTGATAGCCGAGAACAGCAACCTGCGAGTCGAGAAGCGCCATATCGATATAGGCCCCCTGCCCTGTCCGGCCGCGCTGGTGAAGCGCCGCGAGAATGCCACTGACCGCGTAAAGTCCCGTGAACAGGTCCGCGATCGCCACGCCATCCTTCATCGGCTCGCCATCGGGAATGCCGTTCAGACTCATTGCGCCGCCCATGCCCTGAATCAGGAAGTCATAGCCCGCGCGCCCGGCATAGGGACCGTCCTGGCCGAAGCCGGTAATCGAACAATAGATCAGGCGCGGATTGACCGCTTTCAGGCTGTCATGGTCGAGACCGTATTTGGCGAGACCGCCGACCTTGAAGTTCTCCAGCACCACATCGGCGCGCGAGGCGAGCTTGCGCACGGCCTCCTGCCCCTCAGGCGTTGCAAGATCGAGCAGGATGGAGCGCTTGCCCCGGTTTGCGGAATGAAAATAGGCCGCCGACAAATTCTCGCTATCCGAGCCCTTCACAAAGGGCGGTCCCCAGCTGCGCGTATCGTCGCCCGCTCCGGCTCTTTCGACCTTGACGACATCGGCGCCGAGATCGGCGAGCAATTGTCCGGCCCAGGGACCTGCGAGAATGCGGGCGAGTTCGAGGACACGAAGCCCCTCAAGTGGTCTTTTCATTATCTGCCTGCGGGATTTGCCTTCAGCGAGGGTTTTATCATGCCTTATGTCGCGGGGCTGACGGTGCGTTGTCAATGCCGCAGAACACCAGCTTCACGCCTATCACGCAGCCTTGATCAGGGGTGGGCCGGAGGCATCACAGACGCGATAAACGGCGCGGTTCATTTTGCATTCACCCACAGGCATATAGCGTCACCGCGTTACCATTGTTTCGCCTCTTTATTGCCAAGCCGCTGGCGGAAGAAACCTGGGGGCCCAAGTGCAATTTTGAGGATCGGGCCAAGCCGTCGCAGGCTTTAGCCCGGACGGGGTTCTAACAGGGAGAAAATCATGAAAAGGGGCTTCGCCGCTTTATCCGTTCTGTGTTTCACAATTCTTGCCATGACGTTTTCTGCCGGTACGGCATCCGCCGCTCAGCAGAGCCTGCCATCCTTGTCGCTGCTTCAGTCGCAGGCGCTCGTCAAGCCGGCCCGGTATGACTATCGCGAATATTGCGTGAAGCAGTATTTCACCTGCCGTGACCGCTGGGGCGGCGGCGCGCGCTTCGAGCGCTGCATGAAATGGCGCGATTGCTGGGACGCCTATGTCGAGTTCCGTGAACGCCGCGAGAGACGCCATCATTATGAAGAGCGCGATGATGAGGAGGACGCAGGCGTAGGCGATGGCGAAGGTCAAGATGAGGACGATCACCGCGAAGGCTATAGCTGCCATCATTGGCAGGATGCCTGCGCACAGAACTGGGGCTACGGGACGAACGACTATTATGGCTGTCTGAAATATTACAGCTGCGATTAAGCGTTTCCTCATCGGGACAAGATAAAGCGGTCCTCCGGGGCCGCTTTTTTCATGCCCGTTTCGCCGAACCGGCGTCTGCCGTGGCCTGACAGCAATCACGAGGCCGTGTTTTGTTCCAGACTTGGGAAGCTACTATTTCCATGCTAATTATAGTGTCGACGGCGAAATCTTGAATGGAGCAAGTTTGCGCTGCCGTTAAAGGAAAAAGATCTGCGGATAAGCGGCAAGCCGGATGCCGGTGCACCGGCCATTGATGAACATCCCCGAAAAGGAGTAATCCGATGCCCCAGAATCTGTCCCAGCAGCGCAAAAAGACTGCGCAGGCTTCGGTCGAATCCTATGACCCGATTTGGGACGCGATCCGTGCCGAGGCGGAGGAGATCGCCCGTCGTGAACCGGCTCTCGGCGGTTTTATTTCTTCCAGCATTCTCGAACATGACCGGCTCGAAGATGCGATCTGCACGCGCGTTGCACAGCGGCTCGACCATGCCGACGTCAGTTCCGTTCTGATCAAACAGAAATTTTCGCATGTACTTCAGGCCGATCCCTCGATCGCGGACGCCTTCCGCGCCGATCTGGCCGCCGTTGCGGACCGCGATCCGGCGTGCAGCCGCCAGATCGATCCGCTGCTTTACTTCAAGGGCTTTCACGCGCTTCAGACGTATCGCTTCGCACAGTGGCTCTATTACAATGGCGAGCGCGATTTCGCGTTTTACCTGCAAAGCATGTCTTCGAGCGTTTTCGGCGTCGACATCCATCCGGCCGCGAAAATGGGGCGCGGCATCATGCTGGATCATGCGACCGCAATCGTGATCGGCGAAACGGCTGCGGTCGGCGATATGTCCTCGATCCTGCAAGGCGTCACGCTTGGCGGTACGGGCAAGGAATCCGGAGACCGTCACGCAAAGGTCGGCAAATGCGTGCTGATCGGGGCGGGTGCAAAAATACTAGGTAATATTACGGTTGGGGATTGTTCGCGGGTTGCGGCGGGAAGCGTGGTGTTGAAAAATGTGCCACCGAACACGACGGTCGCGGGCGTGCCTGCCAAAGTCGTGGGGGGCTGCAATTGCCCTGACCCTGGGCGGACGATGGATCAGATGCTTGGGGTTGACGCTGAAGGGCAACCGGGCCAAACAGAACGCTGAACTCCAGCCACTAACAGGATCGAGAATGAACCCGACCGAACTGAACCGGATCCAGAGCTATTTGCGCAAGACATTCAAGAATGACGAGATCGAGGTTCGCGCCCGCCCGAAAAAGAAAGACTCGGCGGAAGTCTATATCGGCGATGAATTCGTGGGCGTGATGTATCGCGACGATGAGGATGGCGAACTGTCCTACCAGTTCCAGATGGCGATCCTGGAACTCGATCTCGCATAGCAATGCTGTCCGGCCCCTCGGGAAGGCTTGGGCTGCTCGCGTCGTGGCGCTACTGATTGCGCGGCTTCTGCGTGGCGGCCTGGGCGGGCGATGCGGTGACGGGGCAACGCCCGGCATTGGAACGCAGGGCATATTGGCGGCGGGGCGTTACCGGACTTGGCGCGAAGCCCGATATGTCTGATCATGACGATACGCCGGATCAGCCCGCCTGCTGACGGCAATCAGGAAGGATCGTGATCATGGCGCCACTCTATGCCCTTGATGGTGTAAGCCCGGAATTGCCTGAGGATGGCGCTTGCTGGATTGCGCCGGACGCGGTGCTGATCGGCAAGGTTCGTCTGGACCGCGATGCCAGCGTCTGGTTCGGCTCGGTCCTGCGCGGCGACAATGAACTTATCCATATCGGCGAAGGCAGCAATGTTCAGGACCGCTGTGTCCTGCATACCGATATGGGATATCCGCTGACCGTCGGCGCGGGCTGCACGATCGGCCATAGCGCGATCCTTCATGGCTGCACCATCGGCGATAACAGCCTTGTCGGGATGGGGGCAACCATCCTCAACGGCGCGCGCATCGGCAGGGACTGTGTCATCGGCGCCAACAGCCTGGTCCCGGAGGCACGTGAAATCCCCGACCGGTCGCTGGTCGTCGGTTCGCCGGGCCGCGTGGTCAGGGAATTGAGCGACGAACAGGTCATGAAACTCAAAGAGTCGGCTGCGATTTATCAGGCGAACTGGCGCCGGTTCGCCAATGGGCTGAGAAGCGTCGGCTGATCTGACGCACCACAAGCGCGAATTCATTGTCTCAGATGCTGCAAATAAAAGAACGAGCCGGTGTTGGGGGGGCTAACACCGGCTCGCTTCGAACCCGGAAGGGGCAGGATGTGAGGGGCGAGGGTCTCCGGGCCCGAATTGAAATCTAATGTCCTTTGACGGTATTTTGTGTCCCCGATGCCGAAACGGTCGGCATTGAGTGCAGCGGTATCAATGAAACCCATTTGCTCGGGTCTTCCGCCGATTGTCTCTTGATGAAGAAATAATCCGTTTTATTCCACGGAAGGATCTCGGACCGCTTGTTGTCGAGAATGAAATCGCCGCGGTCCGTCCGCACGGTCAAAACGGCATGTCCTTCACCAAATTCGTCTCTGACAACGGTGATAAGCAGGGCGCTTGCAGGCCAACCGCTTTCGACAAGCCTCTTTCTTTTGACCAGAACATAGTCTTCGCAGTCTCCCTTGCCGTGTTCCGGATAGGTCCAACGTTCGACAACGCCATATTGTTCCTGGTCGCTTACCGGTTTGATCTCACGGTTCACGCTCTCATTGATGACGTTCAACTGCCTCTGCGCCGCCGACGTCAGCCTGACTCTCAGATTGCCGCGGTCAAGTCTGATGCAATCGCGCGGGAAATGATTGCAGAATTTGACATGACCGATTGGCGCATTGGTGTAACCGTGGACCTGTGCATCCATCTGCGAATAGTTCACATTTTGCTCCAGCGAGGTATTCCAGGCGGAGGCTTCGCCAGGCTGCATCAGAGCGGCCGCAACCGCTATCAACTGTACCATCAGAAATCTCATAAACCTCTCCTCGTGCGTACAAGGAGCGTCGCAGAATAGTTTTTACACGAGCATAAAAAGGGAATTATATTTAGAGACATTTTTTATAATTTTACCAAACAAAGATATTACTTTTTATATACCTTACCGATGAAATATTCCCATTTCGAAACAGAATTTATATTGCAATAAAGTCTTTTCGAAAATAGTTGAAGGGGTGCCGGAACTGGCTTGGGACCAGCTCCGGACACTTAGTGGGAGGAATTGAATGTAGGTTGCCGATTGAGCCGGGAGGAATGCACAGCGCAGCATAAAACTCAGCTGAATACATACGCATTACAACACAGTGCATGTCCGCCCCCTTTGATTCTGCTGCCGCAGACATGATTACGCGTCACAACCTTCGGCATCAGCAACAGCAGAAAACTCAATCTGAGATTGTTTTCTTTCAAATTATCTTAAATTGCAATCATTGATTGGTGTATACGTATTTTTACACGCAACTTTTCCACTTTCGCCTAAAAAAACGCAACTTTTCCGTGCCTGATGGATTTGGCGCTTGTCGAAAGAATGGAGCTGAAGCATCATCGAAGGTCACCCGATGTGACGTTCGCGTGCATTTCCGCCACGTCATTGGACGCATGGGAGGATAATCATGAATGTAGCGAGGATATTAAAGGACAAGGGACGCAATGTCGTCACCGTAAAGCCCGACACATCACTGAACGATATCATCAATATTCTTGCCAAATATAAGATTGGCGGTATCGTCGTTTGCAATGACGATTTGTATGTGGAAGGGATTATCACGGAGCGCGATTTCATTCGTATTCTGGCTGAAAATGGCTCCGGCGCTCTGAGCCAGCCCGTCAAGTTTCACATGACCAAGGATGTGCACACCTGCACGATTCATGA
>CAYOUP010000190.1:0-2904 GCA_964407125.1 uncultured Hyphomicrobiaceae bacterium
ACCTGACCCGGTTGGCGAGGGACACGTCCACCGCCAACCTCCCACCCTCTATATCGCTATTTTGGCGTGGCGATGCAAGGCCGGTTTTCTGCCTGTCCCCGCTTCCGTCCTCTCTATCATTGCAAGCGCCCTCGGAATGCTCGCCAATCCGGCCAGGAGCACCGCTCACATCGCCAGATTGATTGGCCTCCTTTTCCTCCTTCCATTGACGGCTTATCTTTTGCAAAGCCGCAAGGGAGGACGGGTCGAGGGGGGCATGGTCTGCTTCGCTTTGCTCACCCCACCCGGCGGGCTGAAAATTCAGGGCAAGCGCCTCGTCTTCCGCCGCATGGCGTAATTTTGCAGCGGTCTCGAACTGCTCCGTATCCACAGTCATAGCGCCGCTTTCATAACGCCGATAGCCGTTCCGGCCTTCCCTCTTGACCTGATAGAGAGCTGTGTCAGCTTTCGTAAGAAGGTCTGACAGTGTATCGTCCTTGTTGAGCTGGCTGGCAATGCCCACGCTGGCGCCGATCAAGGCCACCAACTCGCCAATAGCTATGGGCAAACGCATGGTTTTCACACATGCCTGGGCAACCGTCTCAGCCTCCGCGCTGCCCTGCCCGGGTGACAGTACAATGGCAAACTCATCGCCCCCAAGCCGCGCAATAATCGCATTCTTGCCGGCGCATGCTCTCAAACGCTCGGCAACTTCCACGAGCACCTGGTCACCTGCCTGGTGCCCATGCACATCATTGACGTTCTTGAAACCGTCCAGATCAATAATAAGAAGTTCGAAAAGCTCGTCGCTCTTGCGTTCCTTCGCTTCAGAATAAGCCTTGCGCAGCCCCAGGCGGTTCAGGAGTCCGGTCATCGAATCCGTATAAGCCATCGTTTCGAGCTTCTTCTCGGCGCGCCGCTGGTCGGTAATATCCAGGCAGAAACCGCAAAGTTGCTTGTTCCCCCCAAATGCCCTTTCCAAAGACATGCGTCCCTGATAGATGCGCCGTTCTTTGCAGCCCCGATCCCGCCTTATGCGGATTTCCACATTGCCCGCCTTTTGCTCGTTCAGAGTTTGCCTAGCCTGATCGATGACTTCATGCCGGTCAGCCGGATCGACCAGCCGCAGCATCTCACGCGGGGAGAACATCTTGACGTTCTGCGGCAATCCGGCGAGCGCAAGCAAACCGTCAGAGCAGTGCACTTCCGTTTCGCCTATATCCAGTGACCAGCTTCCAATACGCGCCAAAAACTGGGCTTGCGCCAACTCAGCTTCACTCTTGCGCAGGGCATATTCCGCGGCGCGCTGTTCCGTTATGTCGTGGCCGGTGCCAATATAGCCTTTGATATTTCCTTCATCGTCGAAGATTGGAAGTTTCAGCGATACCATCACGCCGTATGTGCCATCGAGCCGGTTGATAGGCTGTTCAAGTCTAACCGGCTCGCAGTTTTCAAACATTTTTTTCTCGTCGGCAAGATATTGGGTGGCAATGTCCGGCGGATAAAACTCCTTGTCTGTCTTTCCAACCAGCTCAGCCGGGTCTTCGGCTCCCATGACCCGCGCCGTTGCCATATTCGCGGTAAGAAAATGGCTATTAACATCTTTGGCAAAGATTAAATCCGGTAGCGCGTTGAGGATAAGTTTCAGCAAATCGTTATTGTCGCGGAGGGTTTTTACCTCGGATTCGAGGCGTTGTATTTGCGTGTTGTCGCGCCGGATGCAGATAAGCCCGATATAGTCGTCATCGTCACTGAAAAGCGGTATCCTGTCTGCCTTGAACGGCATGATCGCGCCAGTGTTTTCAGTTACAAAATCTGCTTCGCAACTGACGGCCTCGGGACTGCCTTCAGAAGTGTTCTTTTCGATCCAGAAACGGGCTGCGGGAGGAAGAGACTGAAAATCGGAAGCGGATTTACCGAGCAACTCCTGCCTGGTATCCGCACCTAGCGTTTTTGCCGCGGGCCTATTGGCGTATATGAGCTTCCCCGCAGCATCCACGACACAAATCGGATCAGGAAGCAGATCCAAGATTTCTTCAGGAACCGCACGCAATGCCAATACTCCACGTTATGAGCATCAGTATCCCAAATAACGAAAAATTTTCTGTTAAGACCGGCCTGTTGTGATTGCGCTGCGCTCAGCTACGATCATTTCACCTGAGGAGCACGGCGGCGCAGGGTGTGTTGAGCCGCCACCGAGCGCATGCATACAATCTTGACATATTCGTCCGGACCGCGCGGCACGAGGGATGTTTGAGCAATATAGGCCTGGCCATGTAAGCCGCACATGATCTCATTGGGCACGGCCGGGCCTCTGATAACATCGAGAGCGGTTTCCGTCTGGCATTCCGATGAGGAGAAGGTCATAGAGCAAATCAATATCAGCACCTGGAACATGGCAAACCCTTGAAAAATATACGTAAACCGGAAAAAATCCGGATCGGAAAACAATTGTCATAATTTGAAAGCCGATTAAGTCAGTTCGTCAGCCTGCAAATCCGATACACAAGCCCGCATATGTCGGAATTATCCGCAGCCGGACTGTCGTCACGGAAATGCATGCAGCGCGGTTATAATTGCATAAAGATGAATATTTTTTTACCGTTTTATTCTTAAAGAAACAGCGGCTGTCGCCAGAGCAATCTTTGCGCGCTTTGCTCATCTGAGAACACGCCGAAGACCGTCCCGCACCTTCACGAGCATGGGCAGGTAATTGCGGATAATTTCTTCCGGTTCAACCTGAATTGCCGCCATCCCTGTATTGAGCGCGGCGACGACTAAGCCATGCATGTTATAGATCGGTACAGCGAGTGAGCGCAGACCAAGTTCGACCTCCTGATCGACCATCGCATAGCCCTGTACGCGAACTGCAGCGATTTCTTCCATGATTTCCTCAGGATCAGTAAGTGAGTGAGCCGTGCGCGG
>CAYOUP010000190.1:3004-7126 GCA_964407125.1 uncultured Hyphomicrobiaceae bacterium
CAGCGATTTCTTCCATGATTTCCTCAGGATCAGTAAGTGAGTGAGCCGTGCGCGGCGTAAGGTCCGAGACTTCAATGACCGCGCGCGCGTCTTCCTCGCGTAGAGCGGCGAGAAGCACCCGTCCCATTGAGGTGCAATGCGCAGGTAGCCGCGAGCCGGGCATGAGACCGATCGACATCACACGTCGCTGCGCTGCCCTGGCGAGATAGACAATGTCCGTTCCGTCAAGGATTGAGACTGAGCAGGACTGATCGATCTGTTCCGAAAGCTGGTCGAGCCAGGGCTGCACGATCTGCGGCAAGGGCAAGGCGGCCAGCGCACCCATGCCGAGCCGCAAGACGCGCGGCGTCAATGTGAAGTATTTGCCGTCATGGTTAGCATAGCCGAGGTTGTGTAGCGTGAGCAGACAACGCCGTGCTGTGGCCCGATCGAGCCCCGTCGCCTCGGCAACCTCGGCGATAGTCAGCTGCGGCCGTTCCGCGCTGAAATATTCCAGAACGCGCAGGCCCTTGGCGAAGGACGCGATGACATCAGTTTTGTTCAACATGCGCACATAATTTTTCTATATTTGAACAAATATCAATATGCGCACAAATATGCTTGCCTTTTGTTTCAGCCGCAACAATCAAATAAGATGAAAGCATTTCGTGGCTGGAATACAGATGGACAAGACAATCCCCTCATCGAGTGAGGCCCTGGCCAAGATCGGCGATGGCGCACGCGTCATGATCGGCGGGTTCGGCGGATCGGGTGCGCCGATCGAGTTGATCCACGCCCTAATCGACAAGAGGCCGAGAAATCTTACCGTTATCAATAATAATGCTGGTAATGGCCATGTCGGTCTTGCCGCCATGATCGAACAGGGGATGGTGCGTAAACTTATATGCTCCTTTCCCCGTTCGGCTGATCCCAAGGCCTTTACGGAGCGATATCTTGCCGGCGAGATCGAGCTGGAGCTCGTGCCCCAGGGAACGCTCGCAGAGCGCATCCGGGCGGGCGGCGCAGGTATCCCGGCCTTTTACACACCGGCAAGCTTTGGCACCGAGATCGCCGAAGGAAAGCCGGTCGCCGAGTTTGACGGCAAACACTATGTACAGGAACGCTGGCTGAAGGCCGACTTTGCACTCATCAAGGCCGAACTGGGCGATCCGATGGGTAATCTGACCTACCGGATGGCGGCCCGCAATTTCAGTCCACTGATGGCCATGGCGGCGGAGTACACGATTGCGCAGGTCTCCCGCGTCGTGCCTTTGGGCGGTATCGATCCCGAGCAGGTAGTAACGCCAGGCATCTTCGTCGACAGCATCGTCGAGGTGGCCGATCCGAGACAGGAGGAAGATCTCAACCGCGCGGGGGCAAGATACCCATGATCGATGAACTCAATGCCATCAAACTATCGAACGAGCAGATCGCATGGCGTACCGCCCAGGACATTGAAGACGGCGCCTACGTCAATCTCGGCATTGGCTTTCCGGAGATGGTGGCCAGGTTCCAGCCTCCAGGCCGCGAAGTGATTTTCCACACGGAAAATGGTGTTCTCGGCTTCGGTGAGGCGCCGCCGGAAGGGGAGGAAGACTGGGATCTTATCAATGCAGGCAAGAAGGCCATTACGCTTAAACCCGGCGCTGCCTTTTTTCACCATGCCGACAGTTTCGCGATGGTGCGCGGCGGGCATCTCGATGTTGCAATCCTTGGCGCGTATCAGGTGGCAGAGAATGGCGATCTGTCGAACTGGTCCACAGGCACGGATGGCGTACCTGCCGTTGGCGGAGCCATGGACCTTGTTCACGGCGCCAAACGCATCGCGGTGGTTACGGATCATGTGACCAAGAAGGGTGGGCCAAAGCTCGTTAAACGGTGCACGATGCCGCTGACCGGCGTCGGCTGCGTGACCCGCGTCTACACATCTCTTGCCGTCATCGACATCGAAGACGGTCATTTTATCCTGCGCGAGAAGCTGCCCGCTCTTTCATTTGACGAGCTGCAAAAGGTGACCGGTGCTGAACTGAAGACCAGGGACGGCGTAGCTGATCTCACAGTGCCCGCGCTGTAAGGAGGAAAGACTCATGCGCGACGCCTTTATCTGTGATTATATCCGCACGCCGATCGGCCGATTTGCCGGAGCGCTCTCCTCGGTACGTGCCGATGATCTCGGTGCGGTTCCGCTGAAAGCACTGATTGAGTGCAATCCGTCGATGGATTTCGGTGCGATCGATGACGTGATTTTTGGGTGCGCTAATCAGGCTGGCGAGGACAATCGCAACGTTGCCCGCATGTCGCTTTTGCTGGCCGGCCTGCCCAAAGAAGTACCGGGCGTGACCGTCAACAGGCTTTGCGGTTCGGGCATGAGTGCAATCATCGACGCCGCACGCGCGATCAAGACGGACGAGGCTGATTTGATGATTGCTGGCGGCGTTGAATCGATGAGCCGCGCGCCCTTCGTCATGCCGAAGGCGGAAACGGCGTTTTCCCGCATGGCCGAAATATACGACACCACCATCGGCTGGCGTTTCGTCAATCCTTTGATGAAAAAGCAGTATGGCGTCGACTCCATGCCTGAGACGGCAGAAAACGTTGCCGAGGATTTCAATATTTCGCGTGAAGACCAGGATGCTTTTGCACTGAGAAGTCAGCAGAAAGCCGCCGCGGCGCAGGCAAATAACCGTCTGGCGCAGGAGATTGTGCCGGTTACGATCCCGCAAAGGAAGGGTGATCCTGTTGTCGTCGATCGCGACGAGCACCCGCGCGAGACAACAATGGAGGCACTTGCCAAGCTGAAGACGCCTTTCCGCGAAGGCGGAACAGTCACGGCTGGCAACGCCTCTGGTGTCAATGATGGCGCTGCGGCGCTGATTATTGCATCAGAAAACGCGGCGAAGAAGCATGGTCTCACCCCGATCGCCCGCATTCTTGGCGGCGCTGCGGCCGGTGTGGCTCCGCGCATCATGGGGTTCGGCCCGGCTCCGGCGACGAAAAGGCTGATGGCACGTCTCGATCTCTCGCTTGATCAGCTCGCTGTGATCGAACTCAACGAGGCCTTTGCTTCGCAGGGCCTTGCCACGCTTCGGGATCTCGGCATTGCCGATGACGATTCAAGGGTCAATCCAAATGGCGGCGCCATCGCTCTGGGACATCCGCTCGGTATGTCAGGGGCACGTATCGCAGGCACGGCCGCATTGCAGCTTAAACTCAACGGCGCGCGCTACGGGCTTGCGACCATGTGCATTGGCGTGGGACAGGGCATAGCGGTCGCATTGGAACGAGTGTAACCGATTCGGCTGCGTGCGTGGGGCAAGCGGGATCAGCCGCCCCAGAGCTGGACGGTGAGGCCTCTTCGACAGATTTGCTGTGGTTTGGCACCGGACTATCTGAAGATTGCCGAAGCGAACCGGGCCTATACGGACCGCGTCGAACATGGCCGCGACTTGTCCGCCGCGCTGGAAAAGGCTATGGACATCATCCGTACACAGCGCCGCCAGGCAATACTCGACGTCTCCATCAGCATTTCGGATACGCATTGAATGACGGGAGTTATCTTCTCCATCATCGGGCTCGCCCTGGGCGGCCTCTTGAAGGGCGCGACCGGCGCGGGCGCACCGATCATCGCCGTGCCGGTGATGGCCATGTATTTCGGCGTGCCGATTGCAGTCACGGTATTCGCGATTCCCAATCTGCTCGCGAATTTCTGGCAGGCTTGGACCTACAGGAAGGAGCAGTTGCCTCTGCCCTTCATGCTCATGTTCGCTGGCGGAGGGGCTGTGGGAACGCTCATTGGCACGATCTTACTGGCCAACCTGCCGGGATCGGCGCTCACGCTCATCGTTGCATTCGCCGTGTTCGTCTACGTCGCATTCCGGCTGATGCGTCCCGGCTGGGTGCTGCGGTACCCACTTGCGGAAAAGCTGTCGCTTACGATCGGCCTGCTCGGCGGGACCATGTTTGGCGCATCGGGTTTGTCGGCGCCGGTCACGCTCAGTTTCCTGAACGCGATGAGATTGGAACGCCGGCAGTTCATTGCAACCGTCACCATGTTCTTTACAATGATGGGGATTATACAGATCCCGACACTATTCGCCTATGGCATCATGGACGTGCACAAATTCCTCATCAGCACGAGCGCTC
>CAYOUP010000191.1:0-7117 GCA_964407125.1 uncultured Hyphomicrobiaceae bacterium
AGAGTTTTTGCATATGTTTTAGCGGCGCATGCGTTCGCTTTCGGATTTGGCGCAACCGCAAATGCGGCGGATATGTTTTCCATGGATGATGACGCCTGCGGATCATGGAAGGATGGCCCGTGCGAGAAGCCGGCGCTGTGGAGCGGAGCTTATATAGGGATTTTTGCGGGTGGCGGTAGCGGAAACGTCGATATTACGGATGTTTATGAGTACAATTCCAAAGATCCTGTAGCTAAAAACTCGATAAATTCTGCCTTCGCGACTGCGGGAGTCCAGATTGGATACAATGTGCAGCGGGACAATTTTGTATTCGGCGTTGAAGCCGGCCTGGGATTAATGAATCTCAATGGTAGTGTGACGGATGATGATCTGCGTCCGGATGGTTCCAATTGGAATGAGGATGCTTGGGGCGTTCGGGATGACCATGATCCTATTTCAGCCACATATGATTTTTCCGGCAATCTTTATGGGGAATTAACCGGGCGCGTAGGCTATACAAATGGCAACGAGCTCTTTTATGTAAAGGGCGGAGCTGCATTCGTTAATGCAAACTTAGATGCGCATTATTCCGGAAATAATTATTGTACGACCCACGGTTATAATTCTTGGTGTGACAATGCATCAAACTATTCAACATTCGATTTTGGCAAGAGCGATACGCTATTGGGATGGACTTTAGGTGTTGGCTTGGAGTACGCACTATCGAACTCACTGTCGTTGAAAGCCGAGTATCAGCATTTCGATTTCGGCTCGATTTCTTTCGATCACAACGGCATAGTACAATTCCACGAGACAACAACCACAGCCATCTCCACTTTAACTGGAAATGTTGATGCCGACTTGACGCTTGACGTCGTGAAGGTCGGTCTCAATTACAAGCTTCAGGATTAAATGAAGCGCTGAAAAAAAATCGATCAGCGAGTTTGCTTTATCAGGAATGGGGGCGGTAATAAGCCGCCCTCACGTTTTGCAGTCATGAAATAATTGTTGCCGCGCCGTCTGATGCGCGCGAACCACACAGCCTTTAATAAAAACTACCTATAGTTGTATTTATCGCTTTCGCTGTGCGACTGGCTCGGCTTATCGTCGCTGCAAGGAATGGTTGTGGGTGCGAATCCAAGCAACCCCGCAATCATTCCGTTGACGAGCGTGTAACCAGTCTCTGCGTATGAGTTCAGTTTGTAGCGTAGTGTAAGCGTAGCGAGTGTTTTTCATGAAAATTTTGCCTGCTTTTGCAGCCTTTTCTGCTGCCACGATGTATCTTGCCCAGACGGCTTCGGGCGCGGATCTTCTCTCCACCAAAGACGACCCCGGCCCCTATCGAGGACCCGGTGCTTTTCTCGAAGAAGCGCAGACTTCACTACCGCCGGTCTGGTCCGGCTTTTATTTCGGCGCGCATGTGGGCGGCGTCAGCGGCCTGTCTGATGTGACCGATACATTCGATTATCACTACGATCCGACGGCGAAGAACGACTTCAAGCTGTCGGGTACGCTCGCGGGCGTTCAGGCCGGATATATGATCGACACCGGCGGACTGGTTCTCGGGATCGAGGCCGCGCTCGGTCATATGAATATGGGCGGAGATTTGACCGATGACGATCTGCGCGGTCCCGGCGATACGATACCGCGCATTGGTGCGACTTATGCCTTTTCCGGTGATCTGTATGGTGAGCTGACCGGCCGTATCGGTGTAGCGAGCGATGATGTTCTCCTCTATCTGAAAGGCGGCCGCGCCTTCCTTGAAACGCGTTTCAATGCGGATTATGAAGGGGAAAACTGGACGACTTTGGGCGGTTGCTACGCAGGCGGTTGCCCGGGAGTTCCTCAAAATCGCTCCGTCTTCAGCTTCGAGGATAGCGATACGCTCTACGGTTGGACTGTCGGAGGGGGGCTCGAATTTGCGCTTAGCGATCTGATGACCGCCCGCATTGAATATCAGCATTATGATTTCGGCAGCATTTCCTATGACTATTATGGGGAATATCAGATTATCGGCGGCGGCCAGTCGCAATTGCGCGGCAAGCTCGACGCTGATGTAACGTTCGATGTCGTAAAGCTCGGCATAAATTACAAAATACAGAATGACCGGCGGGTTCTGCATTAATATCGGGTCAGCCCAGACGATAGAAATCGGGCGAGGGAAAACCTGCACAGAAGGCTGAAGCAACCTTCTGTGCAGCCCGGCATATCCCAATTCAACAAGGCAGCCACAGCAGGCGATCAAACGCTGACGACTCCGGGATGCCAGGGCCATCATCCGCCCGGTCATGCCGCTGTCGGCACCCGATCGGATTGCGTCATGCGGCTGCCAACATCCTGCCTGGAGTTACCGGTTTCAGGCAGGATGTTGATGCCGTCAATCCTTGCCATGAGTTGAAGATAGATTTCGGCGACACGGCGCCAGCTAAATCGCATGGCGCGACGTGTGCCATTCTCTACCTGCTGCCGGTATAAGACGGGGTCCGTTGCAAGCGCGGCGATGGCATCCAGCCATGCCTGTCTGTCATCCGGCGCGGCATAGAGAGCGGCATCGCCGCAGACTTCCGGAAGGCAAGGCGCATCCGCCGCGATAACCGGGCAATTCCAGATCATGGCTTCGATTGCGGGTATCCCGAAGCCCTCGATGCGCGATGGAAAAAGGAAGCAGAAAGCGCGTTGAAAGGCATTTGCAAGATCGTCATCGCTGATACGTCCGAGCAGGCGAAGATTTCGCGGCCATTCGCCGCCAAAACGTTGCAGATCTTCTCCCGCCATGTTTCCGGCCATGTAGATATCGAACCCCAACGCATCGAGAGCAGGCGCGATCGACCAGATGAGCTGCATATTCTTGTAGGGCTGTCTTTGGCCGATGCAGAACACGAACGGCCGTCCGGTAACTTCCAATGTGGATTTTGCCGGGTTCCATCGCCGAGCGTGATCGGCGCCGTTATATGTGATCGCGATCTTGGCCCGCGATGCGATACCGAATTCGGCCAGATGATCGCGCGAGAGGCCGGACACAGTCGTTATAGCAGCCGCGCGCTTGCCGAGCGCCGGCAGGATAAGGCGGTGGGCGAGGCGGAAAGCGAGGCCGTAGCTTTCCGGATAAAGGAACGTATGCAGATCATGAATGCAGGCGATATGACGCCGGACACGAAGCGGGGCGAGATTGCAGAAGCTCAGGAGACCTCCCCTGACATAGCGCGGCAGCTGTATCTGTGACCAGAACTGGGGCAGCCTCGGCCTGGCGAACTGCGGAACCAGGCGTACCGGAATGTTTCTCAGATTAAGGTCTGGCGCCGCGCAGGGAACAACAAGTTCTGCATACAGATTGTCTGTCAAAGGATGGCCCTCGCCGATCAGCCTGTCCAACGCAAGAGTTGTCTCCCTTGCATAACGGGGCACGCCCGTTGGCTTGAGCGCGACGAAATCGCCGTTGAGCGTCCAGAATCTGCTGCGAGCTTTCATCAGAATGCTCTAGCGGATTTTCACGCCCCGCAGAAGCGCCGTTCGATGGCTTGTGCACCGTTTATGAAAAAGCTGGCGATAACCTTCGGGAGCATGTGCAACGCAGCCTGCTTATCGCGATTAGAATAACTGCGTATTTGCTGTGGTAAGCGGGGATATCATTTTCTGTGCATGGCGGAGGTCGCCAAAAGTGGTCTAGAACGCTTCGCAGGCTGGTGTGTTGGATGGCGCTACCGCCTGTTCATGCTTCCAAATCCTACTTTCTGAACTTTATTATAAAACAAATTTTTATTGGCGTTACCTCATGAAAAAGAGATGGAGCATCAACGGCCGTTTTCTGGCACAGCCTTTCTCCGGCGTGCAGCGCTATGCGCATGAAATTCTCTACGCTCTTGACGATCTCATGAGCAACGGAGACGCAAGCGCCAAGGGGCTTGAGCTTGAACTTGTCGTTCCTTCGAAGACTCCGAATTTGCCGGTTTTATCGGCGATTGCGGTCAAGCGAGCTGGCAAGGGCAAAGGGCATGTCTGGGAACAGACGGTTCTGCCCGCCGTTGCAGGGGACGGCGTTCTTAGCCTGTGCAATAGCGGTCCCTTATCAATCAGACAGCATATTGTCTGTATTCATGACGTGAATGTGAGGCTTTTCCCGGACAGCTATTCACGGGCCTTCCGAACGCTTTACAGAATACTGCATCCGGCTCTGGGCCGCCGCGTGCGGCGGATCGCGACCGTCTCGCAATATTCCGCAAAGATGTTGACCGGTCATGCCATTGCGCCTGCGCGCAAAATCCTTGTTGCAACGAATGGTTTTGAACACGCATTGCGCTGGACACCTGATTTCTCGGATCGTGTCAGGGCGGCCGCGACGCCGGATACGGTTTTCGTTCTCGGGAGCCCCGCACCGCACAAGAATGTCGGCATGCTCATGTCGCTCGCGGACCGGCTTGGCGATGCCGGAATAAATATTGCCGTTGCCGGACCGACGGACAGCCGCGTTTTTCACTCCCTGCTTGATGGGCAGAGCGCGAGAAATGTTCACTGGCTCGGCCGGATAACGGATAATGAAATAGCGGCTATACTCTCCAAATGTCTCTGCCTTGCGTTTCCCTCATACGTTGAAGGTTTCGGCCTGCCTGCTGTTGAAGCGATGACGTGGGGGTGTCCCGTCATTGCCTCCGACCGGACAAGCCTGCCCGAAATCGGTGGTGAAGCCGTCTTGTATGCGCCGCCGGATGCCCCTGAAATCTGGCTCAGCCAAATCCTCCGGCTTCATGAGGATAACACTCTCAGGGAAAGCATGATCCTGTCGGGTCGTACGCAGGCGAGAGCTTTTTCCTGGCGCACGTCCGCCGCGCGTTACCTTCAGGCCATGGCCGAGCTTGATTAAAGCCGGATTATTTAACCGGAGCAAAAGTCCGGAGTTAAATTTCGGGCCTTGTCAAACTGCGGTGCTCATATTGATGCCGGTGTAATAAGTGCGCGGGGAAGTATGCCGGTGCATCTCGAATGTCTTGTCGAGCGCGGCCACAATTCCTCTTCTGAAACGGTCGACTGAAAAACGCTGTGAATTTTCGCGGCAGGCTGAGGGTGTAATTGCCTGCTTGCCCAGCTCGAAGCGCCAAATGGCATCAGTCAGCGCATCTATGGATTGCCGCTCGAACAGAATGCCGGTCGGCACATCAACCTCGCCAAGCGGCCGAACGATGTCGCTTGCACCGCCCCGGCGGAAAGCAATCAACGGGGTTCCACTTGCCTGCGCTTCCGCTAGCGCGATACCGAAATCCTCACAGCCAGCGAACACCAGTGCCTGCGCCCGGGACACCTCCCGTATATAGTCTTCTCTCGGCATGAACCCGCGAAACACGATGTTCGGTCCGGCGATGCTGCGCAACCTTCTGGATTGCTGTCCGTCGCCTACGACATGAAGCTTGCGATTGGGCATCTTGTTAAACGCTTCGATCACCAGATCAGTGCGCTTGTAGGGAGCCAGAAATGATGCCGTGACGTAGTAATCGTCCTTGTCGCTTGTCAGCGCAAATTTGTCGATTTCAACGGGCGGGAAAACCACCTCGGCATCGCGTCCGTAGATTCGCTTGATCCGTGTTCGCACGAAGTTGGAGTTTGCCAGCATCAGATCGGGACCATTCGCCGTGCGCGCATCCCATATCCTGAGATTATGCAGCATGTGACGATAAAGCAGCCCCTTGGGGCCGTAGCCCAGACGTCCCTGCTGCAGATAGGAGAATTGTTCGTCCCACGCATATCGTGCAGGGCTATGAACATAGCAGAGATGCGGTTGATCCGGGCGGGTGATCGTGCCACGTGCGAATGCGGCGGATGAGGTTATGACGGCGTCATAGCCGGTCACGTCGAACTGTTCGATCAGGAACGGGCAGACGAAAAACAAAGCGCGATAGTATTTTTTTACCCAGGGCAGTTTGTTCGCAATCGAGGTGTTGAAAGTGGTTCCGGGAAAGTTCTCCGTCTTTTCCTGTTCACTCAGAAAATCAAACAGCGTGTAAATATCAGCTTGTGGAAACTCCTTGCAAATCTCCGCAACAACGCGTTCGCCGCCGCGGAATGACGGGCACCAGTCATGGACGACTGCAATGGAGGGATGTGTGGCCGGAACGGACTTGTCGATGGAATGTATGTTCATAACACTTTGAATCTAAATAATTAAATCGTTTTTTGAGCTATGTTGTGTGTCAAAAATGTGCCCATTTCAATCGTAGATTGCAAGTACGCAGAAATATTTACTTAAAATAGTATGTGATTTGGTGTAGGAAGAGCGCGTTTCATGTCTGGTGCGTGTTTTTTGCCGCCGGAGCGGATGTCCTGATATTGCCGGAGCGCATTTATGGTATGGCGTTTTTTATTGATTTTTCTGGTTGGTCTTTCAGCTGGAGGAATGCGTATTGAAGCCAAACCCGCTTTCAAATGGGGCATAAACGGCCATCCTTTTACGGCATATCCGGGCATTGGCATTGATGAACAGATCGGACTCATTCACCGGCTTGGACTGACGTCCTACAGGGTCAACATTTCCTCGCTTGATGATGCGCCAAAGTTGCGCGAACTCATCGAGCAGGCAAAGCAATACGACATTGACATCCTGCCCGTGCTGACCCCGCCGCTGGAACTCGAAAAGCTTGACACTGGAGCCCTTTATCGAAAGGCCCGGGCCTTTGCCGTCTATTTCGCATCGCGGTTCAAGGACGATATCCGGGTCTGGGAACTCGGCAACGAGCTGGAAAATTTCGCGATCATCCAGCCCTGCGAGATGCAGGATAACGGCGTGCAGTATAATTGTGAATGGGGACCGGGAAGCGGCGTCGGTCCCCTGGAATATTATGGGGCCCGATGGAGCAAGGTCAGCGCGGTTTTGAAAGGGCTGTCTGACGGTACGATCTCGGTTGATCCGAAGCTGCTCAAGGCGATGGGCACGGCAGGATGGGGGCATGTCGGTGCGTTCCATCGTATGCGCGAGGACGGTATCGAATGGGATATTTCGGTCTGGCATTATTATGGCAATGATCTCGAATGGGGGCTTGAGAGGCTTCAGCAATTCGGTAAGCCGATCTGGCTGACCGAATTCAACCATCCGCAAGGAAGCCAGAAAAGCGAAGACGAGCAGGCGCAAGGGCTTGCCGCCATCATGAGGCAG
>CAYOUP010000192.1:0-2295 GCA_964407125.1 uncultured Hyphomicrobiaceae bacterium
TCCGGCGAATATGCGATGCTGATGGCGGCCATCGGCAATGGCTGGCTCGACCGTGACCGGGCGGACATGGAAAGTCTCATCGCGTTCAAGCGCGCAGGCGCTGACGGCATATTGACCTATTTCGCATGCGACGTAGCCCGTCAGTTGCAAAGTGGGAAAGCTTAGCTTTTTCCGATAGCGGCTGATCATGCAAAGCCCTATTATTATTCAATGAACACTCAGGCACAGTTGCAGGCTGAAGAGACGTTCGCGATCAGCTATCGCGACGTTTTCGAAGCGACAAAAATCATTTACGGGCACATTCTGCGCACGCCGACCTTGCCTGCGCCGAAGCTTTCCGAACTGACCGGCGCGGAGGTTTTCGTCAAATATGAGAATCTGCAGATCACCGGCGCATTCAAGGATCGCGGCGCACTGGTCAAGATGCAATCGCTGACGGCCGAGGAACGTGCGCGCGGCGTAATAGCCATGTCCGCCGGCAATCATGCGCAGGCGGTTGCATCCCGCGCACGGCAACTGGGTATCCCGGCTACAATCGTCATGCCGGAAGGCACGCCGAACGTAAAGGTCAGCAATACTGAGGCTTTTGGGGCGCAGGTCATTCTCGCGGGACAGACTCTGGCCGAAGCGCAAGTGCGTTCGCGCGAGCTGTGCGAAGAGAACGGGCTGATCTTCATCCATCCCTATGACGATCCCCACATCATGGCCGGTCAGGGCACGGTTGGCATGGAGATGCTTGAGGAACAGCCTGATCTGGATTGCGTCGTGATCCCCATCGGCGGCGGCGGGCTGATAGCCGGCTGCTCCGTGGCGATGAAACAGCTCAAGCCGGGCATCGAGATCATCGGTGTCGAAACCGGGCTCTATCCTTCGATGATCGCAGCACTTGCGGGCGAGACGGCGCATTGCGGCGGCCAGACACTGGCGGAAGGTATCGCCGTCAAGAATGCGGGAGCGCTTGCCGTTCCGATCGTGCGTTCGCTGGTCGCCGATATTCTGACCGTCGACGAAACCGCGATAGAACGCGCGATCTCGGCATTCCTGTCGCTTCAGAAAACGATGGCGGAGGGCGCGGGCGCGGCAGGCCTTGCTGCGCTCCTCACCTATCCGGAACGCTTTCACGGCAGGAAAATCGGCCTCGTCCTTTCAGGTGGCAATATCGACGTGCGCATGCTCGCCTCGATCATGGAACGGGGGCTGGAGCGCGAAGACAAGATCATCTCGCTACGCCTCGTTATCGACGATCAGCCGGGAATGCTCGGCAAAGTCGCAACGATTGTCGGTGAGGCAGGCGCGAATATTCTCGATGTCTTTCACAGGCGGATGTTCCTGCACGTGCCTGCAAAGGGAACCGCACTGGATGTCAGGATCGAAACGCGTAACACCCGCCATGCGACGGAAATCATCGCATGCCTGGAGCGCGCAGGGTTCAAGGTTGTCAGGCTTGAGGCCTGACAGATTTTGTCCGTACCGTTCAGCACTATTGAATATTGCGCAAGCTTAACTATTTCCCCACTCAAAGTTTTGCCATAGTCAAGCTGTTATAATTATTCGGGTAAGTAAAATCACCTTTGCCCGATTACCAAAATCTCGCAATTACAATAATCCCGGTCTTGATTTGCAAGCCCGGTGTCACGTAAGCTGTATCTAGGCACAGGTCTGGCAATGAGGGATGGCCGATTGACGAGCGAGGATATGTTGTGACTGAGCAGGGTCGACGATTTCCCGAATTTTATGTAACGGCCCCGCAACCCTGTCCCTATATCTCGGGCCGGTCCGAGCGAAAAATTTTTACTCATCTGACTCCGGATAAATCTGCCGCGATGATCGACAATCTTCTGCGCGGAGGTTTTCGCCGCAGCCAGAACATTGCCTATATGCCCTATTGTGACGGATGTCAGGCTTGCGTTTCCGTCCGGATTCTCGTGAACGAGTTCAAGACATCCAGATCCATGCGCCGGATCGTAAAGCAGAACAGCGATCTCGAACATGTGCGCGTGGGTGCGGTTGCCACGACAGAGCAATATGCGCTGTTCCGCGATTATATCGGCGAGCGGCATTCCGATGGCGGCATGGCCGACATGTCGGTTCTCGACTATTCCATGATGGTGGAAGACAGCGCGGTTGAGACCTTCATCACCGAATACCGGCGCAAATCCAATTCACGACTTCTAAGCAGCGCCGTCACCGGCGACCTTCCGCTCGCAGCCGCCGCGCTTTGCGATCATCTGAGCGATGGCCTTTCGCTGGCCTACAGCTATTTCGATCCGGAATTGCAGGACCGCAGCCTCGGCA
>CAYOUP010000192.1:2305-7115 GCA_964407125.1 uncultured Hyphomicrobiaceae bacterium
GATGACCTCGCCGAGAACCTTCGCATGTTTTCACTTGGCAGCTACATCATCCTCGAACATATCGAATATGCCCGCACGCTCGGACTGCCATATGTCTATCTTGGCTACTGGATCGAGGAATCGAAGAAAATGTCCTATAAATCCCGCTTCCTTCCCCAGGAGCGGCTGACGCGTCATGGCTGGACCCGCGTCGACTCGGAAACAAAGAACAGAAAATAACGGAATCGGCTCCTGCGAAAATATTTGTGCGTTGTGTATGATTTTCGCACCAGCCTTAAAACCGGGTTTACCTTTTCGCCCTTAAATAAAGCTTAAAGAAGGACGCGCAGAAGCCCTGCAACGTCCCGAAGCGATCCGCTTGTTAAGTGCATATTCCGGATTACAGCTCATGAGAAAACTGTAGCTGCGGAATGAAAGGCAAGCGGAACAGTGCCGTGAAAAGGTATTTGCGTATGAGTGCATATAGTGCTTCTCCAGCCGACCCGTTGCATAAAGCGTCCAGTGCAGCGTCCGCCGCATCGAGATTCCTGAACGAGACACGCGACAAGCTCGCCCCCGCTCAGCCAGCCCGTCCTGATTTCAGCTACGATCTGCTGTCGATCTTCGTACGTTCGGAACTGACGGCATCTCTTGCAATTCCGGCACTCGCCATTGTTCTGGCCGTGGGCCTTCTGCCTTGGGCGCCGGTCAACTCGCTGCTGTTCTGGCTGGCGACGGTCTTCATCTCCAAGGGCATATTGATTTTCCTCTGCCGCCGGTTCCAGATGGTGCCGCGCAAGCATGCCGATTGCGAAATCTGGCGCCGCTATCTCGCCGCCGCCGAGTTTCTTTATGCGACCACATGGGCATCGATCGTCTTCGTGGATCTGGCGCCCGAATATCAAAGTTCAGCATTCTTTTTCCTGTTCGCCGCAATCATGGTCGTTGTCGCGATGCGGACAATGTTCGCATCGACCGTTCTGCGCATCTTTTACGCTGGTACGATCCCCATGACGGCCGCACTGGTCCTGCGCTTCATGCTGGCCGAACATCCGTTCTACTGGAGCCTTGCGGCCGTCGCCATCGGCATTCACGTCTATTTTCTGTTCCTCGCCAATGGCTTGCAGCGCAATGTCCTGTCGATGCTCGAATACCGCGCGGAAAAGGACGCTCTCGTTGGTGAACTGGAGCAGGCCAACGCCGTTCTGGATGAAGCGCGCATCAGGGCGGAAGCCGCCAACCTGGCGAAATCGAAATTCCTGGCCAATATGAGCCATGAGCTGCGCACGCCGTTGAATGCAATTCTCGGCTTCTCGGAAATGATGCGTTCGGAAATGCTCGGCCCGATCGGCAATGAGACGTACAAGTCCTATTCGGATGACATCAACAGCAGCGGCGAGCACCTTCTGAACCTCATCAACCAGATACTGGACCTGTCCAGGATCGAGGCCGGACGTTATGAGCTGCATGAGGAGCCGGTCGATCTCAGCGAGATGATGGAGGATTGCCAGCGCCTGCTGAGCCTGCGCGCCGACGCCAAGACCCTGAAGATCATCGACGATCTCTCGGAAGACATGCCAAGGCTCTGGGCTGAAAAGCGCGCCATTCGCCAGATCTGCCTGAACCTGCTTTCGAATGCGATCAAGTTTACTCCACAGAAGGGCGTCATCACCTTGCAGACCGGCGTTACACGGTATGGCGAGCAGTATCTGAGCGTCAAGGACAGCGGCCCCGGTATCCCGCATAAGGAGATTCCGCGCGTCATGAGCCCGTTTGGGCAGGGCTCGCTTGCAGCGGAGTCCCCGGAAGGCGGCAGCGGCCTTGGACTGCCGATCGTCAAGGGGCTCACCACGCTTCATGGCGGACGCATGGAGCTGCGCAGCAAGCCTCGTCAGGGTACGGAAGTTCGCGTGACCTTCCCGCGCAAGCGCGTCATGCAACCAGCGGAGGCGGTCAAGAATTTCGTCAAAATGCCCGTGCCGCCAACCTCCGTGCCAGTCACGTTGCGGGCGAGCTGATCAACTGAAGCTTAAGGGATTTTTGGCAGCTCCCCCCTCACCCGGAATGCTATGCATTCCGCCCTCTCCCGCCGGGGAGAGGGCAAATAAGCCGCAAGTTCATTCCAAGATAACAAGGCCTTGTCTTGCCGCTGTCAGCCCTCTCCCCTTGCGGGAGAGGGCGGCGCGAAGCGCCGGGTGAGGGGAAAAATTCCGTATTTCGACGAAGTCTCTCGTTGGTTCACTTTGACGAAATCTATAGCTTCAGACTATTTGCGAGCTTCACGGCTTCCGCTCTATGCGATGCAATCTCGGCATCAAGCTTGCGTTTCTGGGCACCGATCTCGGCAAGCCTGTCCTCCTGCTCACGCAGGTTTTCGATATACCGGCGGCCCAGATCCGATGACTGGCCGACAGCGGAAAGGTTCTCACGGATGCGTTCCTGATCGCGTCCAATCTGCGCAATCTCATCATCCAGCTTGGCCTTGCTGTTCTCGGCCTCATTGATCGCGCTGACCAGTTTGCGCAGTTCGGCGAGTGTCACTTTCAACGCACTATCGGCGTTCTGAAGTCCCTGAAGCGTCGCATATAAAGATTCCGGCGCAAGGGAAGCCAGCCTGATGCGTTCGTCATCGACACGTTCGAGCCTGAGCTGCGCCTTCGTAGTTTCACCCTTCGGAGCGTTGACCTCATAACGCAATCTGGAAGCCGTCAGTTCGATCTTCTCCAGTGATGCAGTCGGCTTCCAGCCGTCAACCCTTGGCTCCTCGATCACGATCTTGCGGTCCTCTTCCACAGGCGGCGTAATCTCATAATCAATCGTTCGGATCGATTTCGAGCTGATCGTTATGACGCCATTCACCGCTTTGCCGAGTCGCGTGACCTTGACACCATTATCGGTGCGCCGGATATCGGTCTTGGAATCGAGCGCGAACGTCACGAATTTTGAAGCACCTTTGACGGTAAGGGGAAGCTGAGCGTCGCCGACGAAGTCGGTCTGCCCACTTTCCGTGCGGTCGAACGCCGTGATGATCCCCGCCGGCAGCGCCGTCTCGGTGTCATTCTCGATACGCACCGACGCCAGCGGATGCCGGGCATTCGTATCGGGCTGAAACAGCCATATGCGGGACGCGCTGATCTCACGGTCGACAAACGGCACCATCATTGTTGAGCCATTTGCCAGCGTGACCTTGGCGGGAAAGCGATAGGAAATCTGTGTCGCCGCTTCCTCGGCTTCGGCTGCTAGCGCGCCGCCGCCAAGATCCTGCGGAATCTCTGGCTCTGGCATTGCTTCAGCCGCCGCGTCAGCGGATAACATGTTCATAATGCCGCTGGCTCGTCCGGTCAGTGAGCGTTTCGCCATCATCCGCGGTTTTTCCTGTGGAGCTGGAGCTGCAGGAAAGGCTTCATCCACTTCGTCCTTACGCGGAACGATACGCTGCGCGACCGTGACCGGAACTTCCGGACGATCCGCATAAAACGCGGTGTAAAGCGACTGCTTCAGAGCCACAGGATTGCCAGAGACAAGGGAGAGATCGACATTATTCCAGTCATTCCCGGTCAGATTTTCAACGATCGCCCAGCCTTGCAGCCGGACCTTGTCGCCATCATCCTTGGGAAGAACCAGCCGGTAAGCGGTTTTCCAGACGGGCGCGCTGACGACATAGCTGAATCCGGCTTCCCGCGTGCCGTCGCCGAGCAGGCTGATGGAGAGCTTGCGGCGCTCCTTGGCCTGATTTTCCGCGATACCGGCCAGCGCCTTGTTAATCTGGGCCTGCGTTTCAGGATTTGTGAACTGCACGGAGCTGAGCTTTTCCAGGACCGCCTGCACCAGGCCGCTTCCGGTCATGATCGTGAGGCGGTGCTGCGTGGTCTGACCACCCCCATCGGGAAGCTGGACCGCTTCCTCAGTGACCTTCAGCAGGCGTCCCTTCGCGCTCGTATCTCCGTCGATCTCCACCTCGGAACCAACCAGAGTATTGAGCAGCGCGGGCAGGCTTTCCAGCGCCTCGGGGCCAAATGGCAAATCGCGGAATAATTCTTCAAGCGGCGCGCGGCCCGGCAGGCTGACCCCGCCAATTGCATTCTGCTGATCGAAAATCGTCAGGCTTTTCAGCAGGTCATCGACCTGATCGAGCCGGACGGAAAGCTCGACGACAGAGTCGGGTTCGACTTCCCCAGAATGGGTGAATTGAGCAAGTCCCGCTGTCGACAGGACGACGCGTTTGATGGGCAGTTCACTGGCCATGACGCTGGTACTGGCCATTGCCGCAATGATTGCGATGATGATTCTTCTCATTTGCCCTTTCCATTTCTGTCACTGTCTTTCATCAGGTCCGGCGCGTGAGCGAATATGACCCGGACCGCCCGGGATATGAGGCATCGGCTTTATTGCGCATCACGTCCGTCTTGGAGCACATCTTGGCTAAGGTAATGTTCGGGCCATGTTATGAATTGGCGATGAATAAGCCTTATAAATGCGGCGAAGCGATCCTCCATGCAGCCACACTACAGAAAGGCGGTTAACTCGCAATGCTTAACGCATTCACACTCATACTCTGTTGCCAGCTCGGCGGCTTGCCGTCGCTGACGGCGGTGATGGTGATCCTGACGGGTATATTCGGCGCGATGCTCGGGCCGCCTTTGCTGAACATCCTGCGCATTCACGACTGGAGCGCGAGAGGGCTTGCGATCGGGACGGCAAGTCACGGCATCGGCACGGCCCGTGCATTGCAGGTCAACGAAGTTGCTGGCGCGTTTGCCGGGCTGGCCATGGGGCTGAACGCGCTGGCGACATCAATCCTGCTGCCGCTGCTCTGGCGGATACTGTTTTA
>CAYOUP010000193.1:0-7057 GCA_964407125.1 uncultured Hyphomicrobiaceae bacterium
GTTCATCGTTGTTGAATATGTGAATAACTAAGAAAAAATATCTCAGATATCAGAGTATCAAAAAAATGAAAAAACAGTTTCCTTAAAAGATATTTGTCTTATTCTGTTCTATTAGCGCAGAATTTCTGATAATAATCTCAGATATCAAATGCACGAGGGAAATGTGCAAATTCTTGATCCAATTAAAAGACAGAAAACTCTTACAGAACAAGCTGCTGATGCAATCCGTGCACGTATTGTCGAAGGGCAGTTCGAATTCGGTGAGGCACTCTCAGAAATTACGCTGGCGACCGAACTCGGTGTAAGCAAAACACCTGTTCGCGAAGCGTTTCTGCAGCTGAAGAACGAAGGATTGGTTGATATACTTCCGCAGCGTGGAACCTTCGTCTTCAGGATGACTATTGAAGAACTTCGTCAGCTTTTTGAGATGCGTGAAATTCTGGAGTGCAACTCGTTGCGCTTCGCCATGAGAGACCATCCGGATGCGCTCTCCGCCGCACTCAACCGGATTGTCGAAGACATGATCAAGGCAACGGACGAACGGGACGCCAAGCGTTTTCGCCGTCTTGACGCGGATTTTCATGGTGAGCTGATAAAGCAGTCACGAAACAGCTTCATAGGCTCGGCCTATAATGTCATTGCCCTGCGTGTGCATGCGTTCCGCAACCGTCTGCCTGTCGGCGCCCAGAGCTGGGATACGATAGACATGCATGCCGAGGTCGCCAAGCAGGTCGCGGCGAGGGACACAGAGGCCGCAGTCGAACAATTGCAGATACATCTGCAAAAGTCCTTCGGCGACTATGTTCGCCGCACGGCAAGTGAGCAGGCCAACGTGGCCTGAGCGTTTCTTTCGCCTGAGCACTTACGGCTGAAATCTGCCTGAAAGCGATCGGTTCATGACTGGTCGCGTGCTATTTCGTCATCGGATCGTGCCGCTGTGAATGACGGCCCATTGCTGCGCTTCGATGTATCTGGTTGCGTTTTAAATCAAAATTGAACGACTTCATTTTTCATTAATTTTGTCGGGCGATACTCACACAAATTTCAGGAGTTGTGTGATGAGTGTACCCGCGTTATTGCCGCGGCAAGAAGTCTGCCGCAGTGTCTTCAGCTTTCGTAAACCACTTCAGGCAGTTCTTTTATCCGCGCCTTTTATCCTACTCTCGCCGGGCCTCGCAGTTCCTGCGGAGCAGGACAATGAGTGGCGTTACTGGATCGACTATGCAGAGCGGCCTTATCCATCCCAATTTGTGCCTTTGAAGACGGTTCCGCCCATGCCGGGGCGCAAACATGGCGTCTATATCGAGGATGACCATGATGATCATGAGCCGGCAGGATATGAATCGGCTCCGAAGCGGAAACACGTCCACAAGCGCGTCTATTCCAAGCCTGATTACGAAGACGATAGCGAGCGCTATGACCGCGGCGGCGAGGACGATTACGCATCGTATGACGATCATGCGGGTGAGCAGCATGACGACCATCATGATGGTGGCCACGGATTCGGACGTCTGTTTCCTTTAGCCGCCGAAGAGTACAGGAATGAGGAACGGCACGCCTCGTTCCGCGCATTACGTGCCCTCGGCCGTTCAATGGTGGAGGAAGGTCCTGACGACGATCCGGCCGGCAACAGCGAGATGCCCGCCGGTTATACCTTCTTCGGTCAGTTCATCGATCACGACATTACTTTCGAAACCGAAACCGATCTCGGCCGTGAAATCGAAGGCGATTATGAGCTGGTCAATGCGCGCACGCCCGACCTCGACCTGGACAACGTCTATGGCGGCGGTCCGAAGCGCACGCCTCATCTGTACCGGTTGCCATATCTTCGTGTGGGGCGTCTCTTATCCGGCGAAGGCGCATCTGCGCGCTATGATCTTTTCCGCACCAGAGCCTCTTATCGCGACGGCCCGGGTGGCGGTCATGCGATTGCGCTGATCGGTGATCCTCGCAATGACGAAAACGTCATCCTTTCGCAGCTTCAGGCCGCCTTTATCGCATTCCACAACCGGACCGTCGACATACTGGTCGAACGCGATTTCGGACATCAACGCGACGAATATTGTTATGGCGGCCGGCATTGCTCGACCTATGATCTTGCTCAGGCGCTGCCCGACGAGACCAAGGCGGAGATATTCGAGACAGCGCGCGACCATGTCATCTACTATTATCACCGCCTGATCCTGGATGATTTCCTGCCGCGCATCATTGGCCCGCACCACACCGCTAACCTTCTGAAATACAGACGGAGTTTCTATTTCCCGGACGGTTTCAGGAAAGATGACGGCACGCTTGCCGATGCTTACATTCCAATCGAATTCTCATTTGCGTTTCGATACGGCCACAGCGAGGTGCGTGAGAGCTATGTGCTGCGGGATGGCGAGCGTTACAAGTTGCTGTCCGATGGCCGTGACGGTTCACCACGTGCGTTCGAACCCGTTCGTCCGCGTCATCTCGTGGACTGGCGCTATTTCTTCGAGATCGACGAGGAACTGCCTTACGGGTTTAACTATGCCCGCAAGATCGACACCGAACTTGTCGCCAGCCTGCACAGGCTCAGCTTTTCCCACGCGGTCGGATCTCACGAACTCAGCTCGCTCGCGGCGCGCAATCTCATTCGTGGAAAAATGCTGCATATCCCCTCCGGGCAGGCCGTCGCAAAGTTGATTCTGCCCCGGCTGGAAGAACGCGGTCTCTTCGCCTATGGCAGGCACGGTGACCATGAAGGCTATGATGGCGAATTATGGCGCGAGTTCCTTCTCCCTCCGGATGACCGCACGGAGTATTATCTCGGCAATGCGAAGACGCCGCTCTGGTACTACATCGTGCAGGAAGCCGAGATTTATGGAACGCCCACGCATTTGCACGCGCTTCCCCCCTACGGCGCCGGGAGCGGCCATTACAGCGACCGCGACGGTTATGACCGACCGATATGGCGCGCCTCGTTGACCCGCTCGCATTATGCTGATGAGGATTATGGCACCAATGATCACGGCGGCGGACATCGCCTCGGGCCGGTCGGCGCGACCATCGTGGGTGAGGTGCTCATGGGGCTCATGGAACATTATGCCGACGAGACAGGTAAAGGGCTCGAATACGATCCGGAAATCAAGGGCAGCCGGTCGGAGCTCGTGGTTGGCAGGGAAGGCGCCGCGCCGAAGAAGCGCTACCTCATGCGCAATTTCCTGATCGATGCAGGTGTCGTTGAGACGTACGAATAATGACACATGCTAATGCATCGATCCAAACGGAGGCTTCAGCCGAAGTTTGGCAAAATTGATGCAAAACAAAGGGCTAGTGCACTGACATATGAACCATGTGAATGTGTCAGTGCACTACCCCGGTCATGTTGCCTGCATGGCAGTCCGTCTGCTCCCGGCGGGCCGGGGTTTTCTGTCTCCGGCGTTTCGTTTAGGCTTCCTCATGATGATCGGTCATTGAGGAAGCCTGTCCATGTCCCATACAATCCATTGTAATCACAGGCATTTTGTCTGGGACAATTCATTGTCGCCCGTTCTGACTGTCGCACCGGGCGAGACTGCAACCTTCGAAGTCATGGATGCCTGGGACGGACAGCTTGGCCCCGATAGCACGATCGAGGATATGCTGAAGCGCGACACGAGGCGCGTCAATCCCGTGACCGGTCCGGTTTTTATCGAAGGCGCGGAGCCCGGCGACACGCTCGCGATCACGATGCTGTCCTACCGCCCATCCGGCTGGGGCTGGACCGCGAACATTCCCGGGTTCGGTCTGCTCACGGATGAATTTCCTGAAGCGGCCCTGCATATCTGGCGATACCAGCCGGACGGCAATGCGCCGATCCTTTATGGCGACGTCGCCAAAATCCCGCTTGCGCCTTTCGCGGGCACGGCGGGCATCGCTCTTCGTGAAGACGGCGCGCATGACATCATCCCGCCCCGCCGCACGGGCGGCAATATGGACGTTCGCGATCTGACCGCGGGCAGCACGCTCTATCTGCCTGTGGAAGTGCGGGGCGCACTGTTCTCTGTCGGCGATACGCATGCCGCCCAGGGTGATGGCGAAGTTTGCGGAACGGCCATTGAAAGCCCGTTGGAAGTCACGCTCGGCTTCGATCTCATCAAGGGTTATCAGAGCCCGTTTCCGAGAATAACCCGGACGAGGGCGCCTTATCCGCAGGCGGGCGGCGTGGATATTACGCTCGGCATCGGGCCGGATCTCCGTGAGGCATGCCGGGATGCGGTGCGTGCGATGATCAACGAGCTGACCGCGCGGGAGAAGCTCTCGCCGGTCGAGGCCTACATGCTTTGCAGCGTCGCCGGTGATCTCAGGATCAGCCAGATTGTCGATGCGCCGAACTGGACCGTGAGTTTTCACATGTCCCGGCATATTTTTGATTGAGGTGCGGCGCTATTGCCCGCTTGAAGCAGCTATAGTCAGGCTGGTGTGGAGGAACGTTTCATGGTCGATATACCAAGCATTATCAGTCACATATCCATCGGCTCGAATGATTTCGACCGCGCAGTTGCCTTCTATGACAAGGTCATGCCCACGATCGGTTGCAAGCGCATCTTCGAGCATCCCGGCGCGGTTGCCTATGGCAAGATGTTTCCCGAATTCTGGGTACAGACGCCCATTGACGGGCAAGCGGCCAGTGTCGGCAATGGCACGCATTTCGGATTTGTCGCCGCGAGCAAAGAACAGGTTCATGCGTTTTACGACGCTGCAATTGCGGCTGGTGCGACAGGCGATGGAGAGCCGGGTGAACGTCCGCAATATGGTGCGCCCTATTACGGTTGCTTCGTGCGCGATCTCGATGGCCACAAGATCGAAGCCGCTTTCTGGGACGTGTCGAGGGCAGGATAGAAAAGCCGTTACTTCTTCCGGAACATGTCCAGCTCGACAACCTTCGCGGATTCCCGGACGGTTTCATCTTCGTCAGGGTCCGGAACAGCATCGCCCGCCTCTTCGGTTTCGATGGCGTCATCCGCACCGGACAATGAGGGCGAAGGACTTGGCAAAGCGGCCAGGTCCTGTGTTTCCGCACCATCGGCAGGCATTTCGCGGAGTGCCTTCTCGCGCGTTGCAGAAGGCACGAAAAATGACGGGCTGAAACCAAACTGGACGCTCGGGTCGTAAAAGCTCTTGATCGAGGCGAACGGCACCACGAGCCGTTCCGGGATCGTATTGAACGACAGCTTTACCTCGAAACGATCATCGTAAACCATCAGGTCCCAGAACTGGTATTGCAGGACCACGGTCATCTCCTCCGGATACTGATCCTTGAGGCGTTTGGACAGGATCGTTCCGGGCGCTCTCGTATCGAAGGTGATATAGAAATGATGTTCGCCGGGAAGGCCGCGCTTCTGAACACGTTGGAGAACCGTTCGTATCAGCCCTCTCAGCGCTTCACTGGCCAGTATATCGTAGCGAATTTTATCCTCTGACATGCCGCCTACAGAGATCCACCGGTTAGAATCATAACCGGCGCCGCCCCTCGGCTGCCGGGTGGAGGGCTTCTGTTGCCCGGTGCCCTCCAGACCGCGCCTGGACAAGCTGAGTGCCCAGGACTTTGAATTAGGCTTGTCGCACTGCGTTACGCAGCGAGACGTGCCTCAGCATAGTTGTTGTCATTTGCAACTATTGAACGGCCCGATAACGGCGGAACCATGCCGAGCAAAGAACAACCCTTTACACTCTCGTCGATCCTGGTTCGCCCCCATCAGAAACATACGCGTCAAATATGCTTTTGGTGGAGGCGCCGGGTACTGCCCCCGGGTCCGATAGGTTTATTTCGGAATTCGTTTATAGCCATAGCTGGATAACCAGCATCTCCAATATATGGACTTCGGTGCTTAAAAAAAAGCCCGAAAGCGCATTCTCCAGAGCTAAACGTTATTCCATGATCCGTGCAGTCTGATCGAGCGTGAATTGGCGGCCGAGCACCCAGATGGTATGTGGTTACCAGCAAACATCAGCAGAAGCTATGCAGGTATATTCATCGAAAACAATGAAATCGAGAAAGAGTTCGCATTTGATGTCTTTCGGAACCTTGCGGTATTTCTTGATGCTTTTTTCTTCTGTCCATTTGACGATGTATTTATCCAGCAAGTCAGTGGCGTCTTTTGCAGGCCCCTCTTTACCGTAATCATTCACCGAGAAGTAAAGGGTCTGGCATTTTGCCTGCGCAGCCCCGGTATGACCGAACAGGACAGCGCCGCAAAGAGCGGCGGCGAGGATATTTTGAATTTTTATCATCCGTTCCCTCAACAATAGCTCTCCCAGCGTATGCGCCGAAAGCTCGTTATTAATAAATTCCGTAAAGATCAAAAATCCGGCGTGACCAATGCTACGCGATTACCGGCACACAACCGCTTCAGCCTTGCAGTCATATTCATTGAGAAAGTCGATATAGACCTTACAGTCAACAGTTCTTTTGCGGGGATTTGCTGTTTTGCCGGAGCGCTCTTCCCAATCGGCAATAGCCTTGTTCAATTTACTTACGGCAAATTTCCGGCTGGCGGTTTCACCGAAGCCGACCATCTCGCCCTCTGAGAGTTTTGCAAGATGCGGCGGAAGCGGGACCGGCGGCACCGACAACATTGCCTCGCTTAGTATCAATATGTCTGATTTCCGCATGATCTTCGTCTGGTTAGGAGCGGAAATCCTGAGACTTCAAAACAGGGGCCGTAAATGCCGGTCAGTCCGACATTTGAAGGTTCATCGCTTTTGGCCCTTTTCCGCGCGGATCGGCCTCCGTTTCGAACGAAACGCGCATGCCCCCATCTAGCATCGGCACGCCTGAGCGTTCAACTGCGGAAATATGGACAAAAACGTCTTTGCCGCCTTCGTCAGGTGTAATGAAGCCAAAGCCTTTGGACTGGTTGAAGAATTTAACGGTGCCGGACTGGCGCATATCCATTCTCCTGAATATGGCAATGGCGTGAGATAAGTTCTCGCGCCTGCCTGCAATAAGACTGTACAAGTAAACATGCACGGACAGCACGTGCGTTTTTGGGAATTCCGATGTTGATGTGAAGTGGCAAGGGTTTCCGATAATCACGCACTGCTTAATGAG
>CAYOUP010000194.1:0-7044 GCA_964407125.1 uncultured Hyphomicrobiaceae bacterium
CGACCGGCTTGCATGATTCCATAATATGCAATGCGGGACAGATTGCCGCGCCGTAACATGGCTGGGGCTCATACACGGGGGAACGGCGCGCGGCAGGGCTTGCACTGGCACGCTATTTTTGGGGACAGTCACGAAGGTTACAAAAATGTATCCAAACGCCGAACGCGTCCCAACCTTCATCTCCTAATCCTTGCTGCGTCGGTCGCCCGATGCGGATCAATCCGTTTTTTCCGCACCAGGGCGCCCCGTCAGGGCAAACAGCCTTCAATCGGAAACGGGTCCCGCCGCGAGCGGGACGGATTCAAGGACTCCGGACCCAGGTCCGGACGTGCAGATCCCTCGCTCGCCGTCCCCACCGGAGCAATGATCACGGGCATGAACCTAATCCCTGTCTCTCCAGGCCATCCTTTGTGGCCCGCCGTCTCGGTCTTCATTCGAACCACATATCTCGATCATTACGGAGCGCAGTTGGCTGAGCTCCCTAAAAATATCGTTGCCCTCATCGGTCCCGGGCAAAGAGTGCAATGCGCCGCCGGATTGCGGAATGGCCCGGAGGCGTTCTTCTCCGAATGCTATTTCGACGACTCCATCGAAGCTGTCATCAGCAGCGTGACCGGTAGACAAATCGAACGGTGGGAAATTGTCGAAGTTTCGAACCTTGCAAGCCGCACTCCAGCCGCTTCGGTTCAGTTCATGCGCGAGCTCATTCACTATGGGGATGCGCTTGGCTTCAACTGGGCATTTTTTACCGCAACCGATCGGCTCCAGAAGATCCTCAAACGCATCCATCTGCCGCTGATTGAATTGGGCGCGGCGCGGCCCGAACGCCTCGCGGCGCCATATGTCTGGGGCAGCTATTACGAGAACAATCCGAAGGTTCTCGCCATCGGACGCGATGATCTCGCCCCTTTTCTTTCCGGAAAAGCCACAAGGGACATCGATAACGGAGTGCGCGCTCATGGGTAATCTTACCGAGATACTCGCGCGTCACGCCGATCTCGACGGCGGCCGCGTCGCGATGAGCGATAACCGGCAGAGCTTGTCACGGGCGGACCTTGCGCGATGGGTCGCAGGCGCCGCCGCAGATCTTGCCGGGGGGCCGGAAACCATCGGCATTTTCGGTGAGAATGGCGTCGAATGGGCGATTGCCTTTCTCGCCGCCAGCGCCGCCGGGAAAACGGTCGTCCCGGTTCCGGCGTTCTTCAGCAAGGAACAATGCGCGCATCTGATTTCCGATGCCGGGATCAAATATGTGCTCGATGTATCCAGCGGTGAGACCGCGCGCGATAAGCTCGATATCCCAATTCAGGCGTTATCCTGCCGCCGCGAAGCCCCTGCGCCAATTGCAGACGGCGATGGCGGGCTGATCATCTACACTTCGGGCAGCACCGGAACCCCGAAAGGTGTTCGTCTATGCCACGGGCAGGCACTCTGGTCCGCCCATGCTCTGGCGGAAGCGATTGCCGCTACAGCCGACGACAAATATCTTTCCCTGCTGCCGCTGCCAATGCTGCTTGAGCAGATCTGCGGGATCATGATCCCGGCCCTGGTCGGCGGTACGGTCCACTATGACACTGCGATCGCCCGGAGCGTAAGCAGCGGCAAGGCGGCGAATATTGCGGATGCCTTCGACCGTGAGCGGCCGACCACGTCCGTCATGGTTCCGCAATTGCTTGCACTCTATGCAGCCCAATTGGCCGCGACCGGCAGCCGGCCACACGAGAGTCTCCGCTTTGTTGCGGTTGGAGGCGCACCAGTCCCTCCAATGCTCGCCAGCACCGCAACAAGGCTGGGGATTCCGGTTTTCGAGGGATACGGCCTTTCCGAGTGTTCGTCCGTCGTCGCGGTCAACCGGCCTGGCGCCGCGCGGGCCGGAACGGTCGGCCAGCCGCTTAAGGGTCTGCGGGTCGAGATCGAAGACGGTGAAATCGTCGTCGAGGGACCGTCGGTCATGGATGGCTATCTGCACGGCGAGAATGCATCGCACCGATGGCGGACCGGCGATATGGGTGAACTCGACGCCGATGGCTTCCTGACGGTTTACGGTCGCCGCGACAATCTGATCGTTACACCGGCCGGGCGCAATATCAGTCCCGAATGGGTCGAGACCACGCTGCTTGGTGATCCGAGGATCGGCGCTTGTGTCCTCGGTCAGATCGAGCCGGGTACGGAGCTTGGCGTCTTGCTGATCCCCTCGGCACTGGGCCAGGCCTGGTTCAAGATCGCAACGAGGGACGATGTTTTCGCACTCGTCGCAAAGACATGCCGCGATCTGCCCGAATACGCGCAGCCGAAATCGGCTTTCGCTGTTTTCCGGGAGGATGACGTGGCCGCGCTGTTCACGCCGAACGGCCGGATTCGCCGATCCGCAGCGCTCAGCATGCTGAGCAACAATGCAAGGATTTCCGAAAACAATGCAAAACTGGAGATGACATCATGAGCTTTTATAACAGACTCTATCTGGAGACGACCGAGGCACGCGAGCGGTTCCTGTCCATTCCCATTGTCCAACAGGCGCTGGCGACCGGAGCATCACGCGAGCTATATCTCGATTTCCTCACCCAAGCGTACCACCATGTGAAGCACACCTTCCCGCTGCTCGCCCTTGCGGCCTCGATGACGCGCGATGAGCGTTATCAGGACGGTCTCGTCGAGTACATGAACGAGGAGCGTGGCCACGAAAAATGGATCCTCGACGACATCCGCGCCATGGGCGGTAATGTTGACGCGGTCGTGAACGGGAAACCCGCAATCCCCTGCCAGGCCATGGTGGCCTATTGTTATTATTCGATCCAATGGATCAGCCCCTACGCAATTCTCGGCATGGTCCACGTCCTGGAAGGATTATCGGTCGAACTGGCGCATCAGCTTGCCGGTGCCGTGCAGCGCTCGCTCGAGACCGACGGCAAGAGCGGCTTTTCCTATCTGAATTCGCATGGCGGGCTCGATGTCGAACATGTCGAGCTGTTCAAGCGCCTGGTCAACGGTTTCGAAGATCGACAGATCCAGGATCAGATCATCGATGCGACGCATGTGATCTACCGGCTCTATGGTGCGATTTTCGAGGATATGGGCCTGCGCCATACGGAGCGAGCCCGTGCAGCTTGATGGGAAAGTCGCGATCATTACCGGCGCGGGGTCAGGCATCGGCAGGGCACTTGCCATGGAAGCCGCTGGACGAGGCATCACTCTCGCCCTGACGGGCCGCCGCCGGGTGGCGCTACAGCAGACCTTGCTGAAGCTCCCCGGTTCCGGGCACCTGATCATCGCCGGGGATGTAACCGTCGCTGCCGACCGCGCCGCGCTGATCGCCGCCGTGAACGACCGCTGGGGCCGGCTGGATCTCTTGGTGAACAATGCCGGGGTGGTTCCAGTGGGGCCGTTCATGCAGATCACGGACGATCAGCTCCGCACCGCCATGGAGACGAACCTGCTGGCGCCGATGGCGCTCGCCCGCCAGGCCGTGCCGCTTCTGCAGCGCGCCATGGATGCACGGATCGTGAATATCGGCTCCGTGCTCGGCGACATCCCTTACCCGCTTCTTGCCGCCTATTCGGCAACCAAATCGGGTCTGCGCGGCTTTTCCATCGCTCTGCGGCGGGAACTCGCGCCACTCGGTATCGGCGTCACCTATGCGGCGCCTCGGGCAACCCGCACAGCGGCATCCCGGCCGCTCCACGAATTGATCGAGCCTTTTAACATGAAGCTCGATCAGCCCCGGTCGGTGGCCAGATCAATCTGGAAGGCAGTCGCGCGGGAGGCGGACAGCGTCTATCCCGCCGGACCGGAGCGCCTGTTCGTTCTGATCCAGCGGCTGCTGCCTCATCTGGTGGACCGCTCGATCGCCAGGCAGCTTTCCCGGGTCCCGGCAAGCTCGAAATCTCTCACAAACCTGACGGAAGGAGTTCTTCCATGAAATCATTCATGCAATCCATTGCGGTCGCAGCAGCCGGTCTCACCGTGCTCATATCGTCCGCGCAGCTCGGCCATGCCTCGGATAATCGCGCGCTCGATGCCGATATACTCAACCTGGCGGAAAGCTGGGCCGAGGCGAAATATTTGAGCCGCGACGACAGCGAAAGACAGGAGAAAATGGAGCCTGTGGGCGTCGCAGCCGATGCGTTGGTCAAGCGATATCCGGACCGCGTGGAAGCCCTGATCTGGGACGGGATCATCACCAGCGAGCGCGCCTCACTGACTTGGGGCCTGACCGCACTCAATCTGGCGGGGGAAGCGCGCGACATGCTGATCAAGGCTGAAAAACTTGATCCGAAGGCTCTCGATGCCGGAGCTCCCACCAGCCTGGGCGTGCTTTACTACCGTGTCCCGGGATTTCCGCTTGGCTGGGGAGACAATGACAAGGCCCGGCATTACTTGGAGGAAGCGGTCAAGAACGCGCCGAACGGTCGCGATGCACATTATTTCTATGCTGATTTTCTCTACGAGCAAGGACAGTACAAGGAAGCCGAAGCGGTACTGGAGAAAGCGCTGACCCTGCCGCCCCACCCGGAACGGCCCATCTGGGACGAACATTTCCCTCTGGTCATGAAGGGACTTCTGGAACGGGTCCGCGAAAAGATGCGCTCCTAAGGCCCGGTATCCCGCGTCGCAAACGGAAGGAGCGTTGGAGCATGTCTCTTGCAACCTTGTGGCTCAATGCCGGCAGGCAGCTCCAATGTCCGACCGGCAAATGGGGCCGGCTTGCCGGACATGCCATGATCCTCGCCAACCGTCAGCCTAACCGGATCGCAATCGAAGCGCTCCAGGTCCGGCCCACAGATACTGTGCTGGAGCTTGGATTCGGTCCCGGTCGCGGGATCAAAGGTCTCAGTGCCCTCGCGCCTCAAGGTCTCGTCCTTGGCATAGATCGTTCAGCCGAAATGCTTGCGCTTGCATCCAGAGCCAACCGGCAAGCAATCGCCCACGGAAAGGTGCAACTCTGTCAAGGACGGTTCGAGGCCTTGCCCTGGCCGTCGCAATGCGCAGACAAGATCCTCGCTGTGAACGTGGTCTATTTCTTTGATCAGAACGGCGAAGAAATTCGTGAGGCAAAGCGGGTGCTGCGTCCCGGCGGCGTCATGGCGATTTACGCGACAGACCGATCGACAATGTCCAAATGGAAGTTTTCCGGGCCGGACACGCATTCGCTTTTTGACGGGAATGAACTGCGCGCGCTTGTCGTTCGCGGGGGATTTGACGCAGATGATGTATCGGTTCGCCGTGTGACGCTTCCCTTCGGCATCAACGGTCTCATCGCCATAGCCACCGTGCCACTCGACCGGCTGACATATCGATCAGCCAGCATCGGAGAAAAGCTGCCAATGCAACGCTTGAAACCAAAACTCTCAACTCCGGCAGATAAGGCTGCAATAGGTTAGCGAAGTGGCTCGTTCGTTTGAACAGCGAGGGGCTCTCGTTAAGCGGATTCCTGCCCTGCTTATGCCGCTGCCGGGATCGACCTTGGCTGGTTGAAAACACTGTCGCACTTCCAACTCGGGAAATTTCGTTATCGTCTCGTTACTTCGGTGTCCCTGTTCATTGCGACCCCTTGGAACCGGGTGGATAGCGCCCACCGCAAGGTCTACTTCGTCTCGCGGTCGGTTCGTACCTGCAGGCCATCGACGAAAATATCCAGCAGACGCAGCACGCTTGCCTGCCAACCCGGCTGGTCGCGCATATAGCACATGCCCACGAGCGCACGCAGAACGTCTTCCGGGCCAATATCGGAACGGATTTCGCCCGCCGCGACGGCACGGTCCAGCAGCGAGCCGACGGCTTTGGTCAAGCGATCGGATGAATAGGCGCTGAGTTCCGAATAACCGTGTGCCGCTAATGCCAGTGCCGCCGCCATGCCCTTCTTGGTGGCAACGAATTCCACATTGGAGCGCAGCCAGCGCCGCAAGGCATCGACGGGAGACGGATCGTTCTTCAGCCGTTCCGCAAGATCGGAGAGCTGATCGACCTCGCGCCTGTAGACGGCCTCGAACAGGGCTTCACGTGTCGGGAAATGGCGGTAGAGTGTGCCGATGCCGACGCCCGCCCGCCGTGCCACCGCTTCCAGGCTTGCATCCGGGCCACCGGCACTGAAAACGGCTTTGGCCGCCTCCAGGACGCGCTCACGATTGCGGACCGCATCGGCGCGCGGTCTCCGGGGCATTTTATCGGACGGATTGTCCATGGGTCTCGCAAATCTTTTTGGTAACCACTTGCAAAACGGAGGGACCCTCCGTATAATTATACAGGCGAACACCGGAAAAGGCGAGGGTGGACAATCGAGCCGGTTCCTGATCGCGAAACGATTTGCGGAACTCTTCATTATCGCCTGGGCGAACCTATTGGACCGCCGGAATCCGCTACATAATACATCGTGTGGCAGTTGTAATCCCTTTTGACAATAGCACTGATCGGAGCATCACATGACTCTCTCCATCAGACTGACTTTAAATGGCGCGAAGCAGGACGTTGAGCTGAACGACCCGCGCGTCACCTTGCTCGACCTTTTGCGCGAGCGACTGGACCTGACCGGAACAAAAAAGGGCTGCGATCGCGGTCAGTGCGGTGCGTGCACGGTCCTCGTCGACGGACGGCGGATCAATTCCTGCCTGACACTCGCGGCCAGCCTCGACGGCGCCGATATCGTCACCATCGAAGGCGTCGCCCAGGGAGACAATCTCCATCCTCTCCAGGAGGCTTTCATCGCCCATGACGGCTTCCAATGCGGTTTCTGCACACCGGGCCAGATCATGAGCGCGATCGGCCTGATCGCCGAGGGCGATGCCGGTGCCGATCCGGACCGCATCCGCGAGGGCATGAGCGGCAACATCTGCCGCTGCGGCGCTTATCAGGGGATCACCGAAGCGGTAGTTGAGGCGCAGCGCAGTCTCGCCGGGGACACAAGGAAAGTCGCATGAACCTCTTCGATTATATCCGCCCCGCCTCGGTCGCCGAGGCCATCACCGCCGCCTCGGAGCCCGGCGCGGCCTATCTTGCGGCTGGCACCAATCTGCTCGACCTGATGAAGGGCGGCGCGGCGACGCCCGGCAA
>CAYOUP010000195.1:0-7015 GCA_964407125.1 uncultured Hyphomicrobiaceae bacterium
GGAGGCATCGCCCGCACATGATCTTGCGCTGGATTGCGGCTGCGGCAATGGCCAGCTCGCGGTTCTGCTGGCCGATCATTTCGAGCATGTCGTCGCGACCGATGCGAGCGCTGAGCAGATCGCGAATGCCAAACCGCATGACGGCGTTGAGTTCCGCGTTGCCCCTGCCGAGTCGAGTGGCCTCCCGGACAAGTCCGTTGATCTTATAACGGCAGCGCAGGCGGCGCATTGGTTCGATCTGGATGCCTTCTATGCCGAGGTGCGCCGCATCGCCCGCCCCGGTGCGCTCCTCGCGCTGATCACATACGGCGTCATGGAAATTGAAGGTGAAGCCGATGCGCTGATACAAGACTTCTACTGGAAGCGCATAGGACCGTATTGGCCCCCGGAGAGGCGCCATGTGGAGGCCCGCTATCGCACACTGTCTTTTCCGTTTGAGGAAATAAGCCTGCCTAAGGTCGCGATTGAACGGCAATGGTCACGTCAGCAATTTCTTGGCTATGTCGATACGTGGTCGGCCAAACGGGCGGCGGAAAAAGCCGGACAGCGGCAAATTCTGGATGATTTCGCCAGTCAGTTGGCTGAAATCTGGCCGGACGGTAAAAACATAATGATCCGCTGGCCTGTCACTATTCGTGCTGGACGCGTGGAATGATAAATCAGCCCGCACTACTCTCTAGTGCAGCCTGAACGGTCAGCAGGTCGCGCCAGGCCAGCCGTTTCGATACCGGGTTACGCAACAGGAATGCGGGGTGCAGCGTCGCCAGCGTCTTGACCGGCTTGCCTGCGATCTCGATGGATTTCCATTTCCCGCGCAGTTTCATGATGCCCTGATCGGTCGCGAGCATCTGCTTGGCCGCCGCGCCGCCGAGCAGCACGATCATCTCCGGCCCCGCCAGTTCGATCTGGCGTTCGAGGAAAGGCTGGCAGGCCTGAACCTCATGCGGCGTCGGCGTGCGGTTACCCGGCGGCCGCCAGTAGACGACATTGGTGATGTAGACATCGTCAGCCCCAAGGTCGATCGCCGCCAGCATCCTGTCCAGCAACTGCCCAGCCCGTCCGACAAAAGGCTTGCCGGTCAGATCCTCGTCGCGCCCCGGCGCTTCTCCGATCAGCATCAGCCGCGCTTCCGGATTGCCGCGCGCAAAACACAGATTCTTCGCCGTCTTCTTCAGGGCGCAGCCGTCAAACTCCGCCAGCGCGTGTTCCAGGCTTTCAAGATCTGCGGCCTTGGCGGCGATATCCCGAGCCGCGAGCGCCGATGCCGGAAGCCCAGGATGTCCCGGCTTCCGGGCAGGCGCGGAACTGGGCGTGGGTGGAGGCGGCACTGCAGCTCTTGCAGGCGCTTTCCGGGCTACCGGGACCGGCTGTGGCGGAAGCCTTCTGCTTTCTTCAAGCGTTGACCAGTCCAGCGGCGTCTCCGAAATGGCTTCATCGACGCCCATCGCCTGATACCAGCGCAGAAGCTCAAGCGCGCTTCTTTCCGAAATGTCGCCAGGTTCCCACATGGAAAAGTCAGCTCTAAGGGTCGTTGTCCGCTAATTGCTTGCGTCATCTTTAGCATAGCAATTACAACAACGCCAAAAGCTGCGCGATCATGAGGAAGAGATGACAGATCAGACCGCCGCCATTGCTGACCGGGAAAGCATGGATTTTGATGTCGTCATTGCCGGTGGCGGGCCTGCGGGGCTGGCGGCGGCAATTCGCCTGCGCCAGTTAGCCGCCGAGCATGACCGTGAAATCTCCGTGGTCGTCCTCGAAAAAGGCTCCGAGATCGGCGCGCATATCCTGTCAGGCGCGGTCATCGACCCGGTCGGGCTCAACCGGCTCATTCCTGACTGGCGCGAACTCGGTGCACCGGTCGAGCAGCAGGTCGGGAGCGACCGTTTTCTTTATCTGGGGCCGGCGGGCGAGTTTCGTATTCCCAATTTCCTGATGCCGCCGCTGATGAGCAATCATGGCAGCTACATCGTCAGCCTTGGCGATCTGACGCGCTGGCTCGGGGACTATGCCGCCAATCTCGGCGCGGAAATCTATCCTGGTTTTCCGGCCAGTGAAATTCTGCGTAATGAGGATGGCTCGGTTGCGGGCGTTGCGACGGGGCGCATGGGCGTTGACCATAACGGTCAGCCCAAGGATAGTTTCGAGCCGGGAATGGAACTGCGCGGGCGCTATACGCTGTTTGCCGAGGGCGCGCACGGTTCGCTGACGAAACAGCTCATTCCGATGTTCGGCCTGCGCGAAAAGGCCGAACCGCAGAAATACGGTATCGGGCTGAAGGAGCTGTGGCAGGTTGTGCCGGAGAGCCACCAGCCGGGGCTGGTTCAGCATACGATGGGCTGGCCGCTCGATGACCGGACCGGCGGCGGCTCCTTCATGTATCATTATGGCGAGAACCTCGTTGCCGTCGGATTCGTGGTTCACCTGAACTATCGAAATCCCTATCTGTCGCCCTTCGAGGAATTCCAGCGCTTCAAGACGCACCCGGCCATTGCGCCGCTCCTGAAAGGCGGCAAGCGTCTCGGCTATGGCGCGCGCGCGATCACGGAAGGCGGCTGGCAATCGCTGCCGAAGCTGGCTTTTCCCGGCGGGGCGCTGCTCGGTTGCGCGGCAGGCATGGTCAATGTCCCGCGCATCAAGGGATCGCATAATGCCATCCTCTCCGGAATCCTCGCTGCTGAAGCTGCTTTCGAGGCAATCGCGGGAGACCGCAGCAACGATACGCTGACGGCTTATGACACGGCAGTCCGCAGGAGCGAGATCGCCAGAGACCTCAAGCAGGTGCGCAACGTCAAGCCGCTATGGTCGCGTTTCGGCACCCGGCTTGGCGTGATGCTGGGCGGCGCGGAGATGTGGCTGAATACGCTCCTGCCATTCCTGTCCTACACGTTGAAACACGGCAAGACCGATAGCGAAGCGACGCGGCAAGCATCCGATTTCAAGCCGATCGACTATCCCAAGCCCGATGGCGAGCTGACCTTCGACCGCCTGTCATCGGTCTATCTGTCCGGTACCAATCATGAGGAGGACCAACCGGTTCATCTCGTGCTGAAAGATCCTGACGTGCCGCTCAGGATCAACCTGCCCGAATATGCCGAACCGGCGCAGCGCTATTGTCCGGCGGCGGTTTATGAGATCGTCGAGGTCGAAGGGCAAAAGGTCTTCAGGATCAATGCGCAGAACTGCGTGCACTGCAAGACCTGCGACATCAAGGACCCCTCGCAGAACATCAACTGGGTGCCGCCGGAGGGGGGCGGCGGACCGAATTATTCCGGGATGTAAGCTGGACCGCTGTTAAAACTTCAACCCGTTGGTGCCACAGGTTGAATGGTTCCAGTCGGGGGCGTTGACCTCATCCACATGAAGGTCACGCAGAAGGCCGTTATTCAGGCTGTAGATCCATGCATGGAGCGTCAGATCCTGCCCGCGATCCCTTGCGCGGCTGATGATCGGCGAATGGGCGAGATTGAACATCTGGCTGCGCACGTTTTCCTCGCACAGATAGTCGATCCGGGCGGTATCGTCCGGCAATGTCTTCAAAGGCTTCTTGTGCTGGCGCGCGAGCTTTTTCACCGGCTCAAGCCAGTGGTCGATCAGCCCATCGCTCTCGCCCTTGAAGGCGGCCCGCACGCCGCCGCAACCGTAATGGCCGCAAACGATGATGTGCTCGACCTTCAAGGCATCCACGGCAAATTGCACAACGGACATGCAGTTCAGGTCCGCCCCATAGACCAGATTGGCGACATTGCGGTGAACGAAGACCTCACCCGAATCGAGCCCGGTAATGACATTCGCCGGAACCCGGCTGTCGGAACAGCCGATCCAGAGAATTTTCGGGGCCTGAATCTTCGCCAGGCGGGAGAAATACTCCGGGTCGTTCTCGACACGTTCCTGTGCCCACCGGACGTTATTTTGAATAATGTGCTTAAGGTCATTCACGGAAACGCTTGCCCATCACAAATTTCGATTTCAGCAATGATAAACCATATACTGAAACAGTGAAGGCTGCCCTACCGGCAATGTTGAAATTTTGCCTATTGAGTGTAGAGCCTCAATTTCAACGTCGCTCGGGGAGTTGCTTGCAGATATTGCGCGGGCCGCCAAGCGTGCTCAGGTTATTTAGTCCCGTCATGTGATGTCGAAATGCAATTAGCAATGTACACATTTGGAGTGTTTATCCGCTCCGCCGACGATCCGGCCAATGATGGATTTCGCGAATTAAATGATCCGATCTTGAACGCCGTTGATCAAGCAGAAGGTCTGATTGCCCGTTCTGGCTATGCAGCCGATCCGGGGCCTGATTCCTGGGGCAATGAAGTCTACCCTGAGTTCTACAAGGAGGAGGGGGACGGTTGGTCTCCGGCAACATTGTCGCTTTGGACGGACCTGGAGTCTTCGTTTGCCTTCACCTATTTCGGCATACACAAACGAGCGCTATCTCGCGGCGGAGAATGGTTTCGGAAGCCGGAATGGCCTCCCTTTGTTTTGTGGTGGCATGAGGCCCCCGAATACCCACTTTGGTCGGATGGGGTGTTGCGGCACAAGCACTTGCATGAAAATGGCCCGTCTCCTTTCGCATTTACATTCAAGGTTTCATTTGACCAGCATGGAAAGCCCGTCAAGCTTGATAAGGCACGCTTAGACAAACTCCGGCATCGAATGTCGAACGGATGACACCACGGACATCTGCTTTCATCCGGCGCGGAGCGCGGCAACCGAACTCAAACCGTGACATTACCCTATTAAGAGCATGATTGACCTTGCCGGAAGACGTGGCATAGTACGCCGCCAAGGGATTCTTTGTGAAAAGGGGGCCTGAGATGGAGACTGGACGCCGGAACTGGAAATCGCCCGCGGATGGATTCGGTCGTGCGATTGCCCTGGCCTTGATGGGGTTCGTCGTTCTGTCCGGCGCCGAGGCCCTTGCGCAAAGCCGTCCCTACAATCCCGAACGCTGCGCCGCCCTTGAGCAGCAGCTCGTAAGCGACTGGCAGCACAACAATAGTCCCCAGGAAGCCGTATCCCGGATAGATAAACAACTTGTCGAGCTACGCCGGACGCGCAGAAAGCTGGAGATCGAGGCGGATAAGCGGGAGTGCTACGAGGAATTCTTCATTTTCGGGCGCTCGCTGAAACGGAACGAAGCCTGTATCGCGCTCGATCGCGATATCGAGCAGGCGCGTCGTGATATGTCGCGGCTCAGCGAGGAGCGCGATGCGCTGAGCAATTCGGCTCAACGGCATCTGCGCCGGGATGATCTCGTCGCCGAGCTTGCAAGACAGGGCTGCGGCGCGACTTATGAACGCGAATATGCGGCCCGCCGGCGGACCAATTCGTTCTTCTCGCTCTGGGAAGACGACGACAGCGGATTTGACCGCGGCTATCAGAACAGCCAGCCGGAACAGAGTGCACTGCCCTTTGCATCCTATCGCACAATGTGTGTCAGGCTTTGTGACGGTTATTACTTCCCGATCAGTTTCTCGACGATCGGAAGCCGTTTTGCCGAGGATGAAGCGAAATGCCAGGAACAATGCGCAGCGCCCGCGCAGCTTTTCGTCTACCGCAATCCCGGCGAGGATGTTGAGCAGATGGTCTCGCTGGACGGCAAACCATATAACGATCTGAAAAATGCCTGGCGGAACCGCAAGCAATATGTGAAGGGCTGTTCCTGCAAGTCCTATGAATATTCGGAAGAGCAGATTCTGAAATCCGAACAGGAACTGGCCAAGCAGGCGAACGCTACGGACAAGACGTCGTCGCGGGTCGACTTCGCCGTTCCCAAGAGTGAGGATCAGGGCACCAATTAGAGGCAGAAACGCCTCAATCGGTTCCTGTCGGAACAATCCGCTTCCTAAATTTGAATCAAATTCCTGCAACCGGATTGGCGGTAATATTAACCGCTCCGGTATCCAATGGTCCTTTGGAATTTCAACGCGTCAGCTCCATGCGTTCCAACGGGGTCATGCACGGGCTGATCGTTACCGCAACACGATGAGCTTGTATGGATCAGCAGGTTATGAGGTCTGTTCGCGCCGCACCTGCCTGCAAACGGGCAGCAAGGCGGCTGAGTAAGCTATGCGCCGTTTTTACTCGCGACGATCGCGGTTCTGTCGCGATTACGATGGGTATCACGCTCTCTGTGCTGATGGGCATGGTGGCGCTTGGGACCGAGATCACCTTTGTCCAGTTCAAGCAAAGGCAAATGCAGTCGATTGCGGATGCCGCGTCGCTCAGCGTGGCGCTTGCCCTCACCAAGGGGTATCCAAAGAACTTCAAGCTTGAGGGACAGGCGGTTGCCGCGTCCAGCGGCTTCGTTGATGGCGTCGATGGTACGACCGTGACAATCAACAATCCGCCTCTGACGGGGCCGCAGGCCAAGAATGACAAGGCCGTCGAAGTCATCATACAGCAGCCGCAGTCGCTGAAACTTGTAGGCCTGTTCACCGACGCAAAGTTCGAAGTCGGTGCACGGGCAGTCGCCTTGCAGGGCACGTCGGCGGACGGCGATTTTTGTATTCTTGCTACCGATGGCAACAGCGCTGAATCGACCTCGATCAATAATGGTGCGCGCCTGACGATTGAAGACTGCGGGCTGGCCGTGAACGCGAATGGCACGCCTGCTCTCACAGTGGTGGGAGGTGCGCGGGTCACTGCCAAGTCGGTGAGTGTTGGCGGAACTGTCGCCGTGAACAATGGCGGCAAGATCGACGCCCCGGACGGAGTTCTGGAGAACCAGCCCGCAATAGCCGATCCTTATGCAGGCGTAAATGTGACTGTCCCCGCCGGATGCACGTACAACAATACGTCACTCGGATGGAGTGATAACGGCAAAACGTTGACCCCAGGAACCTACTGCAACGGGCTGGTCATCGGTAACGGTATTACCGTCACGATGGCCTCCGGCATCTATTACATCAAATAAGGACAATTCAACCTGGCAGGTGGCTCCAAGCTGACCGGCGATGGTGTCACCATCGTGCTGACCACCAATACCAGCGGTTATGCGACTGCGGAT
>CAYOUP010000196.1:0-6985 GCA_964407125.1 uncultured Hyphomicrobiaceae bacterium
AAGACGTTTCTGCAAGGCGAGCTTGTCGAGCGAAGCCAGCGGCAGGTTCACGAAAATGCCGATCCGCTGATAGAGCATGCGGTGTGTTTCGGCAAAGGCGTAGCGTTTCTCGGCCTCGGAGCCTTCCGCGGCAGATGGATCGGGCAATCCCCAATGGGCCGTCATTGGTTGCCCCGGCCATATCGGACAGACTTCGTTCGCGGCATCGTCGCAAACCGTGAAGACGAAATCCATTTGCGGCGCATCGGACTCGGCAAATTCGTCCCAGCTCTTGGAGCGCAAATTGCTGATGTCGTAATTCTGATTGCGCAGCAGATCGAGCGCATAGGGATTGATTTGACCGCGAGGTGAACTGCCGGCGCTGAAGCCGCGGAATTTTCCCATGCCCAAACGGTTGATGATGCATTCCGCGATCACGGAACGGGCTGAATTATGCGTACACAGAAAAAGCACATTGTAACTATGATCACTCATTGACCGCATCCTCACAACATTTGGACATTTCACCCATAATCAGGCCGCCGCAGAGTTCCGGCCGACCCTGACAGCAATCCCTGGTAAGAAATCCGAGCAGATCGCGCATCGTCCCGGCGCTGAATGCGTAGCGGATAAAGCGGCCCTCACGCCTGGCTTTGATCAATCCCGCACGCTCCAACTCCTTCAGGTGAAAGGACGCCCCCGTCGGACCGATGCCGACGCGTTCTCCGATTTCTCCCGCAGGCAGCCCCCCCGTCCCCTGCCGGACCAGGAGACGGAAGATCGCGAGCCTGTGCTCCTGGGCAAGCGCAGAGAGCGCCTCTATTGCCTGATCGCTGTTCATGATTTGACAATACAATAATTATTGAAGTATCGCAATAATGGTGCTGAGATGCCATCTTGGCAGCAAGCATCATGCTGCCCATTTACGCCGGGCAGGATTGAAACACCCGGCCAAGTTTGGTTTTTTCTTTTTACAACAGAAGCTTATTGCGCCAGCCGCTCCAGCGTGTCGACCGTCGAATGGTCGATCCGGCCATCGACAAGGGCAGGCCGGAAGTGGCGCTGGAATGCCTTCACAACGCTCGCGGTGCGCCCGCAGACTGTGCCGCTGACGGGGCAATCATAGCCGTAATCCGCAAGCTGCTGCTGTACATGACGCACCGTTTCCGGCTGCGTGCCAATGTCCTGCTGGCTGCCGAGCGCCAGCGGCGCCGGGCTTACCCAGTGGCCGATGCCCGCGCGGGCAAGCTCTTCCCAGTTGAATTTTTCGCCCGGATCGTCCTTGCGGTGCGGCGCCACGTCGGAATGTGCCAGCACGCGCCGTGGCGGAATGTTGTGCCGCGACAGAATATCGAGAGAAAGCGCCATGACAGCGTGCATCTGCGTGTCGGGAAAATCCGGATAGCCCGCGTCATGACCGGGATTGTGGATCTCGATTCCGATCGAGGCTGAGTTGATGTCGGTCTCACCCATCCAGAACGAGTCCCCGGCGTGCCAGGCGCGCATCTCTTCGCGGACCATTTGCGTAATGCGCCCCTTTTCGTCCACCAGATAATGGCTGGAGACGCGCGCTTCCGGCGTGCACAACCAATCGATGGCGGCGTCGGCGCGCGCCATGCCGGTATAATGCATCAGTAAAATTGTTGGCCGCAGACCGCTGCGGCGCGGCTCATAATTCGGTGACGGCCGCCAATCCGCCTCCAGTCTTGTGTCAAGATCGCTGCCCATCCTCAAACCGTCCGGCGCAACCGCTAAACGCCCGCCTGCATCATCCGGCGTTCTTTCTGGATTTCGTCATAAGCCTGATTGATCACGGCGATCTTCTTGTTGGCGATGTCGATCATTTCCTGCGGCAGGCCGCGCGCAATCAGCTTGTCCGGGTGGTTCTCGACCATCAGCTTGCGGTAATGGCCGCGCAAGGCTTCGTCGGAAATATTCGGGTCAATGCCAAGAACCTGATACGGGCTCTCGCGCTCGACCATGCAGTGCCGGGAGAGAATATAGCGGAACTCGACCTCGCCAATGCCGAAATGTTCCGCAACGATCTGAAGATAGGCCCGTTCCTTGGGATGGATGACCTTATCCGCCTCGGCTATATGGAACAGCCCTTCGAGGATGTTGCGCAGCATCTCGGGATCGTCGCGGAACAGCCGTGCAAGCTGTTTGGCGTAGGATTCGAAACCGGCTGTATCCTGTTTGGCGAGGTTGAAGATCCGCGACACATTCGCCTTCTCGCTCTCGGGAACCCGGAAGACTTCCTTGAAAGCGTGGACTTCATCCGTGGTGACGTGGCCGTCCGCCTTGGCCATCTTCGCGCCAAGCGCGATCACGCCGATCGTAAAGGCAAGCTGTTTGTCAACCTCGCCGGGTTCGCTTTCGCGGTCCACCACGAGATGTCCGGCAATGCCGCCGAGCAGAGCTCCGAGCGGGCCGCCAATGGCAAGGCCGGCTGCGGCACCGGCTAATTTTCCCCACACAGACATGATGGCCTTTTGTTCAATATCCAGAATTTGCTGGCAAAACGACTGAACTCATGACTAGATCGCCGAGTTTACCGTAAATTACAATTACGAATATCCTACGGCCATGCAGCGCAAACTTGAAGATAACACGCGCGCTCATGCACAAGCGCGGCCTTTTGTCTCGTTAGGGCTGCTTTCCGGCCTGATGGCAATCCTGGTTTTCGGCCTGACTCTGCCGATGACCCGGCTGGCGCTCGATGGCTTCGGACCGCTAACCATCAGTCTTGGCCGGGCAATTCCCGCTGCCCTTATCGCATCGGCCGTGCTTTTTATCAATGGCGAGCGTTTTCCACAGCGTAAATATTGGCTGAACATCATAATAGCCGCGGTGTGTGTGGTCTTCGGTTTTCCGATATTGATGACCGTCGCCATGTTTCATGTCTCCGCGGCGCATGGCGGCGTGATGCTCGCCATGCTGCCACTGGCCACTGCAATGGCTGGAGCGCTGGTCGCAGACGAGCGGCCATCGCTTGCTTTCTGGCTTGCCGGCGTGGCCGGATCGGCGCTTGTCGTGGCATTCGCCATCGTCGAAGCCGGATCATTTCATATGCAACTGGCGGACCTGCTTCTGATCGGCAGCATCGTGGCGGCGGGCGTGGGCTATAGCTATAGCGGCATGCTGGCGCGTGAGCTTGGCGGCCTGCAGACCATATCGTGGGTGCTGGTCTTCAGCCTGCCGGTCTTGATCCCGCTGACATGGTTGTTTGCGGAGCCCATTGCGGGCGAGCCGCCGCTGCATGCGCTGTCCGGTTTCGCCTATGTCGCTGTCATGAGCCAGCTTGTAGGCTATTTTTTCTGGAACAAGGGCATGTCCCTGGCGGGTGTCGCGCGCACCGGCCAGCTCCAGCTTCTTCAACCCTTCGTGACGTTGCCGGCGTCTGCTTTGCTGCTCGGCGAAACGATCGGCTGGCATCATGTTGCGTTCGCTCTGGCGGTCGTTTGTGTTGTCGCGGTTGGACGCAGGCTGCGGGTGGAAAGAAAGTTTTCGGAATGAGTGATGGAGGCGGCCGCAGGCCAATGCGATCACGCGATGACTACAGGCATTTCCTGACCTTGCCGACGCGCTGGCAGGACAATGACGTTTATGGCCATATCAATAACGCCGCCTATTACGGTTTCATCGATACCGCCGTAAACCGTTATCTCATTGACGGTGGATTTCTGGATTGGGACAAGGGTGAAATCGTCGGTCTCGTCGTTGAAAATGGCTGCCGTTTCGCAAAGCCGATGACGTTTCCGGATCCGGTCGTGGTCGGGCTGTGCGTGACGCGTATCGGCAACAGCTCGGTGCGCTATGAGGCCGGGCTTTTTTCTGCCGGCGACAGGGACGCTTCGGCTGAAGGCTATTACATCCACGTTTATGTGGATCGCGCCACGATGAGACCGCGTCCCCTGCCGGGGATGCTTCGCGATCTGCTTGCGCCGCTTTCAATCAGTAAAACGGAGTGAATGCTCCGCCGGCTTGAGCCATTGGAGCATTACACAAGTTTTTACCTTTGCGCCCGTGCAAGTGCATTAGCGAGCTGACGAACCGCTTCTTCGGACGACATATCCGAATTGAAGTGAGCGGACGCAATGTCCATGAAGGCCTGCCTGACTTCCGGTGGTTGCGCGAGTTCGTGCGCAACCGATCCCACCAGCTTATCAAGCGATGATGCTGACTCAAGATCCAGCCGGGATCTTTTGGCGCAGGAGTCGAATTTCTCCAACGATACATCGCTGCGTGCCGGTATCGAGCCTTTCGCGAGATTGAATTCCTCCTGAACGTTTTTGCTCAATATTGATTTTGCCAAGAGGTATTGTCCGGCACTTTTCTTCTCTGTGCTCGAGCCAAAAAACACAAAACTATCTGAATTGAGAATAAATCCCCCATCGGACCATGCCGGAATGCATAAGTAATCTCGCTCAGGTACTTTCCCCGCTGCCGTGAACTCACCCTTGGCCCAGTCTCCCATGACCTGCATGGCTGCTTCGCCACGCATGACCATAGCCGTCGTGTCATTCCAGGAACGGCCCTGATAAGCAGGATCCACGAAGCCGCGAAGGATGCGCATTTGATCGAACACCGCTTTCATTTTGTCGGAAACGATCGCCTTGCCATCCAGATCAATAAGCGCCTTTTTATAAAAATCGGTGCCGCCAATCCCGAGCACCACAACTTCGAAAAGTGTTGCCTCCTGCCAGGGTTCGCCTCCTATCGCCAGAGGCGTTATGCCGGCTGCCTGCAATTTTCCTGCGATTGCGTTGAACTCGCCCCAGCTTGTCGGGATTTTAGCGCCAATTTTATTGAATGCTTCCGGGTTGGCCCATATCCAGTCCACACGATGGATGTTGACAGGAACGGCAACATAACGATCGCCATATTTACTGTAACGCTGGATTTGCGGCAGCAGGAAACTGTCCCAGTGTTCTTGGTTTGCTACGCTGGTCAGATCCGCCAGAATTCCCTGTTGCGCGTATTTCTGGATTGCCTCCCCTTTTAATTGGATGGCATCAGGCGCAGTTCCGCTGAGTATGCGTGAGCGTAAAACGATTGCATGCAGACCGCCAGCACCGCCCACGATAGTGGAGTCCACCCAGTTTCCACCATTTTTTTCGAATTGATCTCTGATTACAGCAGCAGCCTTACTCTCGCCAGGGGATGACCAGTAATGCAAAACTTCGATGCGTTTAGATTCTCGCCAATTTACAAATTCTTTAAATATTTTTTCATTTTCTTGTTGGCTGAGATTCGCGTTTAATTTATCCGGTAAATTTCTTTTAATAAAATTATAGAATTCTTCTTTTAGATCTTCTCGATTTACATTTTGGAACAGGTCTTGCCTTGTTTCGTTGAGCCTGTAATCTTCAATTAATTTTTGCACTGTCGGAAATCTTTGGAGGCCAGGTACTTCGGCCGCAATATTAACCTCACGCCATTTTCTGTGCCTGGATGGATGTAAAAAATTGTCAAATTTAGTAATGAACTCTTCAACAAAACGAGCAACATTATTATACCGTCTATTTTTTACATGCCAATTATATGCAGCAAGAATGGCACCGACAGTAACTGTCGAAATGTCGTGATCTTTTTCGATCAGGTTGGGGTAGTCGTCGGCAGTCAGTATTGCTGGTACGTAGCTTTCACTTAAATCGATTGTAAATGGTATGGGCAGCAACCGTATCCCATCCTTTTGAGGAATTGAATTTATGAAGGATGATGGCTTGCCATCGACCACAAACATTGCATCGATTTCACCAGTTTTTATTTTTTCGAGTGCAAAAGGTTGATCATAATATGTCGGATTAACCTCAATATTCAACTTCTGAAATATGTTCTCAGCTGTAATTCTCGTCCCATTGTTAAAAAGACCAAAGTTAATTGTTTTACCTGCAAGTTGTTTAATGTCCGTGAAACGTTCATTCGCGAGCAGATGGATTTCTTCATTAAATAGCTTTGCAATATATGTTATCTGATCCTTGACGGATTCATTTTTTTCATGGCTGGCAATGTAATCCAATACATCTGAGCGGATGATGCCAATATCGACACCTTTCAGATACAGTATGTCATCTACGCTTTGTAGCGGCCCTGCACTTAATACTGGAAGTATCCGCAAATGTTTTTCCCGATTGAGCACATTTGCCAAGTCGGAACCTATGCGTGCATACGTGCTCTCCAGAGTACCGGTAACTAATGTAATAGTATCTTGATTTGCTTCACGAACTCTCTCTTCATGTGAACTTTGTGTTTCTGTTTTAATTTGCTCGTTAGTAGCAGAGGTTTGAGCGCTGGCACTCAAGTTTACGCACAACAGACATATTAATGATGCCAGGAATGATGGAAACATCCGCAAACACACATTTTTTCCAGATAAAAACCAAGAAATTTTTATATGGGTACGCGACATGTACTTCCCCCAGTCCTATAATGTTTGTCTAGTGCACTGACACATTCACATGGTTCATCTGTCCGTGCACTAACCCTTTGTTTTGCATCAATTTTGCCAAACTCTCAGCTAGAAGCCTCCGTTTGGATCGATGCACTAGAGCCAGTAATTTTGTAGATAGACATTGTTCCTAGTCAGTGTGTGCTTGGTTTATCAATTTTCCATCTATCGGCTTGCGCTAAGGACGCGTCTCGCAGCAGCATTGGCAAATGTGCCAAGGGATAATATGATGCCGACCACCTCATTGGCGCCCTTTACTCCATAGTTGCGATATCAGGAAGAACGTGAAGCTTCTGCTCGAAAGACCAGCGCCGCGTCACCGTGCCGGTGAAATCCCTTATTGCCCTGTTAAGCGTTTTGATGATATCAAGAATGACATCACCGATGCGGTTAACTTATAATTTGCAGTGCCACACAATTCACTCAGTGAGGCAGCTTAGAAAGCTGCACTCATTCTCTCCCTAAACGCGATATTACCGCCCCAAAATGACCGTGCTAAGATAATCTCAGCATGTCGGGCCCGTCAACAGCAATCCCATACCGAATATTTCAGCG
>CAYOUP010000197.1:0-4640 GCA_964407125.1 uncultured Hyphomicrobiaceae bacterium
GGCGATGCATTCAAGGCCTGCTCAATGCTGATCCAGACAGACTTCGGCGGTGTGACAGGGCGCAGATCCTCGGCCATGCGCGCAAGACTTTCGCCCCACTGCGCGATATCGGCGGACAGAGTATCATTGCCGGCGGCTTCACGGTGCAGCCGAGCGGCCTCGTCAGTCGGCAGCAGGCCGAGCACAAGTTCAGCCGCGCGAAGACTGGCTTCCTCCCTGTCCGGCAATGTTCCGTTGTCGTCCGTCATGTTTCAAGACACGCCTTCAGGCGGATAAGGCCCCGCCTGATCCAGCTCTTCATCGTACCGAGCGGCACAGCTGCGCGCTCAGCCAGTTCCTGATATGTAACACCGGAGAAAAACGCCGTCCGGATCGCGTCACGCTGACGGTCTTCAAGCTGTCCGAGGCAATAATGGAGCCGCTGATGCTCCTGATCCGTCTCGATCTGATTGAATGCCGAAGGCTTATCGTCAACCGGCTCTTCGGTAAGGTCGTCAAGCGGTTCGGCTTTCCGAGCATTCTTATCGCTCCGCAAGCGGTCGATCGCCTTGTTCCGCGTGATCGTGATGAGCCAGGTCATCGGGCTGGCCTGGCCCGGCGTATAGGACCGGGCCCGCCGCCATACCGTCAGATAGGCTTCCTGCAGAACTTCGTCGGCGTCGCCCCGGCTAGGCAGCATCTGCAGAAGCAGCGCATAGAGACGTCCCGAGGTCAGCTTGTAGACCTCTGACATAGCTTCCTTGTCACCGGACGCGACCAGCTTCAGCAGCAATGAAAGGCGATCGCGCGCATGTTCCCGCGCAGCCTCATCATTGCTGTGCCATCGGGCTACCCGGATTTGTGTATCGTCCGGTTCCACGGAAAACCCACTTGCAATTTCAAAGCGCTTATCACTGCAAACTATAGTTACGATCACCCGATCCGCAATCAATGTCTGCCAAACCTGCGCGCATCATGACCGGCACAGATTCTTCCTCTACAGAAACGGAGCTGCGCACTGTATGGATGCAGTGGCTCAAAAATATTTGCGAACCGGTAGCTTTAGCGGCGGCAGGGTTGAGCATTTGGCTCTAATATGACCACTCACGCGCCTTGGCGATCAGGAAGTCGCGGAATACATCAATACGCTTGGCCGAGCGCATCTCTTCAGGATAGGCGAAATAGACTTCGAATTCCGGTACACCTGTCTCATCCTTCAGAACTTCAACGAGACGCGGATCTTCACGTGCGACATAGTCGGGCAGGAACGCAATTCCAACCCCCTCGCGAACGGCTTCGCGCAAGCCAAGCACGCTGTTGATCTGCATGGCAGGCCGCCGCGGCTCACTATTTTCGCGGCCGGCCGTTTCAAGCCAGTTGAGACGGCGCAGATGCGGGGGCGCTGTATCGCCATAAATCATGACGCGATGATTATCGAGGTCCTGGAAGCTGCGCGGCGCGCCGTGCTTGTTCACATAATCGACCGACGCATAGATGTGATTGTGGACGACGAAAAGCTTCCGCCTGACGAGATCATTTTGCGAGGGCGGCTGAAAACGTAGAGCGATATCGGCCTGACCAGTGCCGAGATCGACCTCGTGGTCGTCAAGGATAAGCTGTATCCGTATGTCGGGATACAGATCCATGAATTCATCAAGCCGCGGGGTCAGCCAGAGCGCACCTAGAGCCAGCGTGGTCGTGATCCGCAGATCGCCGCTCGGCTTGCCGCGCGAATCCGTCAGGCGGATCTTGGTGGAAGCAAGCTTCGCCATCACGTCCTGCGCGGTTCGGAACAAGAGCTCGCCCTGTTCCGTGAGGATCAGGCCGCGCGCATGGCGATGAAACAGCGGCACGTTCAGGTCACGTTCCAATGCACTGACCTGACGGCTGATCGCCGACTGGCTCATATTGAGTTTTTCAGCCGCGTGGGTGAAGCTGCCCGCATCGGCGGCAGCGTGAAAGACCCTTAGCTTGTCCCAATCCATGAATTTTCAAGATGCGCGATTGCGATCGCGCCCGCCCTATTCGGCCGCCTGGCTTTGCGTCTCGAAGGCGGCGAGATATTTCTCCGCTTCAAGGGCAGCCATACAGCCCATACCCGCAGCCGTCACCGCCTGACGATAGATTTCATCGGCGACATCGCCAGCAGCAAAAATACCGGGCACGCTCGTTGCTGTCGAATGCGGAGCGATCTCGATATAGCCGTTGGGCTTTATTGCTATCTGGCCCTTGAATATGTCCGTCGCCGGACTATGACCTATTGCAATAAATATGCCATCCACTGGCTTTTCGATGACCTCGCCGGTTTTCACATTCTTCAGCCGCGCGGCCTTTACGCTCAATGGCGCTTCGCTGCCAACCACGTCTTCAAGCATAGTATCCCATAAAACGTCAATTTTTTCATGCTTGAAAAGGCGGTCCTGCAAAATACGTTCCGCACGCAGTTCGCCGCGCCGGTGAACGAGTGTGACCTTGCTTGCGTGATTCGTCAGATAGAGCGCTTCCTCGACGGCAGTATTGCCGCCGCCGACCACGATGACGTCCTTGCCACGGTAAAAAAAGCCATCACAGGTGGCGCAGGCTGACACACCGAAGCCCTGGAATTTCTGCTCGCTCGGCAGACCGAGCCAGCGGGCCTGCGCGCCGGTCGCGATGATGATGCTGTCTGCTGTGTATTCCGCGCCGCCATCGGCAACGAGACGGAACGGCCGGCTTTTGAAGTCAACGGATGAAATAATATCGGAAATGATCTCCGTGCCGACATGAAGCGCCTGAGCGCGCATCTGCTCCATCAGCCACGGCCCCTGGATCACATCGGCGAAGCCGGGATAGTTCTCGACATCGGTCGTGATGGTCATCTGTCCGCCCGGCTGGATGCCCTCGATCATGACAGGCTTCAGCATGGCGCGAGCTGCATAGATCGCTGCCGTATAACCCGCCGGACCGGATCCGATGATGATGAGTTTCTCGTGACGCGCTGTCATGTCGGCTCCAATTCTTCATTCAGGCAGGCAAGAGTTAGGGAATGCGGACCTGACTATCAAGGATTAACGGCTTTTTCTGACCGTTTCTTGATTGCGCGCAATCCAGCGCCGGGCGATTTCCTGCGCAACGGTGTCCGTCGCCGCGAGCGGCTCATAATGCCACGGCTCAAAGCTGGCTGAGGCTGCGTTCAGCGGTCGGGTTGCGCCATAATCTTCCAGAGCCTTGTGGAAAACATGAAACTTGGAGCGTCCCCCGGAAGGGTGAAAGACGAAAATCGGCCTGCCAGTGGCGCAGGCTTCGCCGGTCATATTGACCGAATCAGCCGTGACAAGAAACGCGTCCGCCGCGGCCAGAAAGTCCGGATAGGGGTTTTCGCCCTGCCCTTCCCAGAAGATTCGCGGCTTTTTCGCAGTCACCGCTGACGCAGCTTCGAGCAATTCAGGCGGAGTACGGCGCGACGGCGTTATGAGAAAGCTGCCCGCCCATCCGGAAACAGTTTCAAGCGCCTTGGCGAAACGCGTGGTCGTTTCCCCGTCATAGCGATATCCCGCACCGGGACCGCCGAGCAGCAACGTGACGCGCGGCTGCGGCAGGTCCAGAATGCTGGTGGGCAGCGCGTTTCTTATGGCCTCGATCCTGTCGGGTGTGAAACGGTGCGGCGGCGTCAATGTCGTGATGACATTCGCGCCTGTAAGCCTGTCATGCGCCGGAACCCAGATCAGATCGGCCGTATCCCGCCATGTTCGCGGCGCCTGGAAGATGACGGTGAAAACGCCTGCCCGCCTCAGCGCACGGATGAATGGCACGGTCTGCCGTCCTGCGCCGAATGCAATATCGGGCAACGGTGATTTCATCAGTTCGCGCAACACTTTCGGATCGGCAGGGCCATTTGGCGCCAGATGCCGCCAGATGCTGCGCGGATGAACGGTCCGCACTTCGCTATCGAGCGTCAAGCGGGTGGCGATGCCGCTCGTTATGGCCTGATGCCCCGTGACGCCGTCCGAAATGATCCATGCCTTGCGCCCCTTCAGCGCTGTCATGACATCGTCAGCGTCCACTTTTTGCGCAATATTCTGCACACCAACCGCCATTTCCATTTTCATTTGTTGCGCAAGCTGCCGCAATGAATTAGCTCCGACTACAGTTCCTACAGCGAGCAATGGCAGAGGCCAAGCATGAACGCACGCCGCGAGCCGCCGCCCTGGATACGGCTCGACAAGATCGACTGGCTGATCCTTCAGGAATTGCAGTCCGAAGGACGGATCACCAATGTCGAATTGGCGCGCCGTGTCGGTATCTCGCCGCCGCCCTGCCTGCGCAGGCTACGCTCGCTGGAAGAGGCCGGTTTCATACTGGGCTATCACGCCCAGCTCAATCCGAAGCTGCTCGGCTTCGAGGTCGAGGCTTATGCGATGGTCCGGCTGAACAGCCAGGCGGAGCCCGATATCACGGCGTTCGAGTCGCTGGCCCGTGAATGGCCCTATGTGCGCGATTGCGTGCTCCTGACCGGCGATATTGATTTTCTGCTGAAATGTGTCGCGCCCGATCTGGAGAGCTTCCAGAATTTCATCACCCGCGACCTATCCGCCGCGCCGCACATCGACCAGTTCCGCACGGCGATGACGATCCGGCGGGCGAAATCGGAACCCGGCCTGCCGCTGGAATGATGCGCTCGG
>CAYOUP010000197.1:4740-6974 GCA_964407125.1 uncultured Hyphomicrobiaceae bacterium
TGGAATGATGCGCTCGGGGAGCATGTCCCCGGAATCTTGCATGCCCACAGCTTGCCAAAACAATACGGCCGCGGAAACGCCCGCGGCTGCATCATTCTTCCCGTCACTGACTGATTCGCGAATACGACGTCAGTTAAATTTGACCTTGAGGATTTCGTAGGACTTATGGCCCTTCGGCGTCACGACCTCGACGACATCGCCGGCTTTTTTGCCGATCATGGCGCGGGCGATCGGTGAATTGATCGCGACCTTGCCACTTTTCACGTCGGCTTCGAGTTCGCCGACGATCTGGTAGGTCTGCTCCTCGTCCGTGTCCTCGTCCACGATCTTGACACTTGCGCCGAACTTGACCGTATCGCCGGACAGTTTGGAGACGTCGATGACATCGGCGCGCGAGAGCTTGTCCTCAAGCTCGGCCACGCGCGATTCGTTCAGCCCCTGCGCTTCCTTGGCGGCATGGTATTCTGCGTTTTCGGAAAGATCCCCATGCGCACGGGCTTCTTCGATAGCCTTGATAATACGCGGACGCTCCACCGATTTCAGGTGCTTTATTTCGGCTTCGAGCGCAGCATGGCCTGCTGCTGTCATTGGAACCTTTTCAAAGCTCATATCCGAATTCTCCTTTGGCCCCCGAACCTCCCGGGGCCAATCTTCTTTTCATGCCAATTAAATTTTACGGAAACAGAGGCTTTAGGCGGAATCCGTTTTTACCGGATTGCCTTTGTGGCCGATATGTTTTTGCAACGGGGTGACTTCAAGTATTCCAGCCCTCATTGCGGATATTGCCTTGGTCACCGCGAGAGCACCCGATATGGTCGTGTAATATGGAACATGGTATAGCAAGGCTGTTCTTCTGATTTCTGAACTGTCGGCCAGCGCTTTGGCGCCTTCGGTCGTATTAAAGACCAGCGCCACATCGCCATTCTTCATAGCGTCTACGATATGAGGCCGTCCTTCAAGTACTTTATTGATACGCTCGCACGGAATTTCATTGGCTTCAAGATGCCTTTTCGTGCCCCGCGTGGCCAAAATCTTGAATCCCATGCCGACAAGTTCACGGATAGACGGGATAATACGGTCTTTATCCGTATCTTTTACAGAGACAAACACCGTCCCCGAATCAGGAACCTTGCTGCCGCTGGCGATCTGGCTCTTGGCGAAAGCCAGCGCATAATCGCGGTCGATTCCCATCACTTCGCCGGTCGAGCGCATTTCCGGGCCAAGGACGGGATCGACCTCGGGGAATCGTGCGAACGGGAAAACCGCTTCCTTGACCGCGATATGGTCGAATTCCGGCTCGCTCAGATCGAATTCGCTTAAAGGACGGCCCGCCATGACTTCCGAGGCGATACCCGCAATCGGAAGACCAACAGTCTTGGCGACGAAGGGCACGGTACGGCTGGCGCGCGGGTTGACTTCGAGAATGTAGATTTCGCCATTCTTGATCGCGAATTGCACATTCATCAGGCCGACGACTTTCAGTGCAAGCGCCAGTTTCTGCGTCTGTTCCTTCAGCGCGCCGATCAGTTCGTCGCTCAGCGAGTAAGGCGGCAGCGAGCAGGCCGAATCGCCGGAATGCACGCCCGCTTCCTCAATATGCTCCATGATGCCCGCTATAAACACGTCCTTGCCGTCGGAGATCGCATCGACATCGACCTCGATCGCATCGCGCAGATAGCTGTCGAACAGCAGCGCATTCTTGGCGAGAACGGCGTTGATTTGCGCTGTGGGGCGGCTCGGATAGCGGTTGCGCACATCCTGCGGCACGAAGGAAACCAGCGTGGAGTTTATATATTCCTTCAGCGCGGCATCGTCATGGATGATCGCCATCGCCCGCCCGCCAAGCACATAGGATGGACGAATGACAAGCGGGTAGCCGATCTCCTCGGCAACGAACTGCGCCTGCTCGACACTGTAGGCGATTCCGTTACGCGGCTGGCGCAGGCCGAGCTGTTCGATCAGCAGCTTGAAACGGTCGCGGTCTTCGGCAAGATCGATGGCGTCCGGCGACGTTCCAAGGATCGGCACATTCGCGGCTTCCAGCGCCTTGGCGAGCTTGAGCGGCGTCTGGCCGCCGAGTTGCACGATGACGCCCCTGACCTTGCCCTTTTCGCTCTCGACACGGACGATTTCGAGAACGTCTTCCTCCGTCAGCGGCTCGAAATAAAGCCGGTCGGAGGTGTCGTAGTCGGTCGAGACCGTCTCCGGATTGCAATTGACCATGATGGTCTCGT
>CAYOUP010000198.1:0-6657 GCA_964407125.1 uncultured Hyphomicrobiaceae bacterium
CTCGCCCTCGAACCCGCCGAACACGGCCGTAATTTGAATGCCGAATTCCTCCCGCTGGATGGGGAGGATGAGATCGCGAATACCGGCAATATGCTCATCTGAATACGTTATAATTCTGACACTCAAACCTACCCTCCAAGACAAATTTCGGCTGCATTGGTGCGAACTTGCTTCCGGCTGTACTAACCTGCAGCCCCGTCATCATATGTCTCCAGCTCATCGACCATGTCCTCGATGACCTTCAGGCCCATCGCCCAGAAGCCGGGATCGCTGGCGTCGAGGCCGAAGGGGGCTAGCAGTTCCTTGTGATGCTTGGTGCCGCCTGCACGCAGCATGTCGAAATAGCGCTTCTGGAAGCCGTCCTCGCCCTTTTCGTAAACGGCATAGAGCGAGTTGACGAGACAATCGCCAAACGCGTAGGCGTAAACATAGAAGGGCGAATGGATGAAGTGCGGCACGTAGCTCCAGTACACGTCATAGCCGTCGCCAAGATTGACAGCGGGACCGAGACTTTCGCCCTGCACCTCGACCCAGAGTTCGCCGATGCGCTGCGCCGTCAACTCGCCTTCCAGGCGCTCCGTATGCAGGCGCCGTTCGAATTCGTAAAACGCGATCTGGCGGATGACCGTGTTGATCTTGTCTTCGGTTTTCTGGGCGAGCAATGTCTTGCGCAGCGCCCGGTCCGGCGTAGCGTCCAGCAAGGATTTGAATGTCAGCATCTCCCCGAAGACGCTCGCCGTTTCGGCAAGCGTCAGCGGCGTTGAAGCCATCAGCGGGCCTTGTTCATTAGCAAGCACCTGATGAACGCCATGTCCCAGCTCATGGGCGAGCGTCATCACGTCCCGCGGCTTGCCCATGAAATTCAGGAGAATGTAGGGATGCGCGCTCGGCACGGTTGGATGCGCGAAGGCTCCCGGCGATTTGCCGGGCCGCACCGGCGCGTCGATCCAGTTCTTCTCGAAAAAAACGCGGGCAATATCGGACATCTCCGGGCTGAACCGGCCATAGGCTGACAGGACGATGTCGCGCGCCTGCGGCCAGGCGATTGTGGGTTCGACCTCGCTTGTCAACGGCGCATTGCGGTCCCAGAATTCGAGCCGCTCCAGCCCCAGCCATTTCGCCTTCATCGCATAGTAGCGATGCGAGATGCGCGGATAATGCTCGCGCACCGCCGTCACCAGAGCATCGACGACCTCCGCTTCGACATTGTTGGCGAGATGGCGTGATGCGGCGATATCGGAAAAACCGCGCCAGCGATTCGAGATTTCGAGGTCTTTCGACAGCGTGTTGGTGATTAGCGTGAAAAGCTGCAGATTGCCCCGGAACGCCCTGGTCAGCGCCTCGGCGGCCTTGCGCCTGAGTGCGCCATCCGGCGCCATGAGCAGATTCAGCGTCGGCTCCAGCGGTAGCATTTCGCCGTCAACATCGAAACGCATGGACGCCATTGTCTCGCTGAACAGACGGCTCCATCCGCCGCGGCCAGTGACGCTTTGCTCATGGAAAAGCCGCTCCAGATCGTCGGAAAGCTGATAAGGCTTTTCCTTGCGCAATTCCTCCAGCCACGGGCGGTAATGATCGAGCGGCGGTTGCGCAATGACCCTGTCCATGACCTCATCGTCGATACGGTTGAGTTCGAGCGTCAGGAAAAGCACTTTGACGCCGATCTGAGTCAGCTTTTCCTGCACATCGCCGAAAAACTTGGCGCGCGCCGCATCGTCAACCTTGGTGACATAGTTAAGGAACGCGAAACAGGCGATACGGCCCATACGGTCCTGAAGCGCTTCATATGTCTTCAGGCAATCATAGAGCGCCTGCGGCCCTTTCGGGCTGTCCGCCAGTTCGGCGAGCTTACCCTGATATTGTGCGGCGAAATCATCGGCATCCTTTGCCGCTTGCGCCATATCGCTTTTGAATTCGCTGGAATCGGTTGCCGGATAAAGATCCTCGATCGCCCAGGCGGGCATATCCCCCAAGTCTTCCCCGCTTGCGCCCGCTGAGGCCCCATCGGCAGCGCTGTTCAACAAATGGCGCGCTTCCGGCAGTGTTCTTTTCATCATTCCGGCCCATTCCCTTCGCTCTCATATCGACTTCGGAATAGCATGTGGGCCCTTTACGACAATGTCAAAAGGTGCCTGAGCGGAAAACCGCTCCCTGGCCGTGTTTGTCCCCGCTATGCGCATGATCGCGGCCCGCCAGCCATTTGCGGCGCAGATATTCAGCGAGTCTTTACCCTTACGTGACACACTCAATAGTTGTTTCTTCGCAATCAAGCGCGTTAAGCGTGCAAAAAATACGTCAGTAAAGTCCGAGTAATGCGTATGGCTGAACCTGCTGAAGGTAATTTCCGGCATCCGAATGACGATATCCCGGATTTTGCCGATATCATCGCCGTCACCCCTGAAATGCAGCGTGCCAGGACACTGGCACAACGCGCCGCAGACTTCGATTTGCCCGTGCTTCTCGAAGGCGAGGCCGGCACGGGAAAGAGGCTGCTGGCGAGAAACATTCACAATGCGAGCGCCCAGAAGAACGGCCCGTTTCGCGTGGTGCGTTTTTCTGCGTCAGGGCAGGACGTCCGGGCAGCGGATACCGGGCGTGACCACATGCCGGTCGGGAAGGCATGGAGCGAGGCGCGCGCGGGCACCCTTTTCCTCGATAATATCAGCGAGATGCCTGCCGCTGAGCAGGAGTCGCTTCGAAGCTTGCTTCAACAGCAGACGCCGGGCGCAATACCTGTCAGCGAGCGCGTAAGGCTCATCTGCGCAAGCGGCCGGAATCTGGTCGAACTGGTCAAGAATGGCCAATTCGATGAAAAGCTTTATTATCAGATCAGTGTGTTCCCGATCTGGCTGCCGCCGCTGCGGTCCCGCGCCGATGACATCCCCGCGCTTGCAAAAGCTATTCTGGGTCAGGTCGTGGCCGAGTTCGGCAAACCGGTGGAGAGTATCCAGCCGGCAGCCGAGCAGCTTCTGCGCAGTTACAGCTGGCCGGGGAATGTCCGCCAACTCGAAAATGCGATCTTCCGCGCGGTCGCGCTGGCCGACGGTTATGAACTGACGCTCAAGGAATTCCCGCAATTGACAGCCCAGATGCCGGGATATCGCGCAATGCGGGATGACCAGCCTGAAGCCGAGTTTGCAATTCCGCCGGTTCAGCAGAAATATGAAGGCCCTGCGATGGTCGGCGGCTCGGCCCCATCGGATCGTGCCGTGAGCCTAACCCCCATCGGGAATGGCGGACGCGTCGGCGTTCCGGCGATGAACGAGGAGGGCGAATTCCGCCGCCTTGAGGAAATCGAGGCGGACATTATCAGGCTGGCCCTCGGCCACTATCGCGGGCATATAACGGAGATTGCCCGCCGCCTCGGCATCGGACGCTCAACTCTCTACCGGAAAATGCGGGAATTCGGTCTCACCCAACGTCACAATTGAGTGAGCAGGCCCTGCAAGCCGGGCACCCTCCGAAAATAGCGCTTTTATTTTATGGCATTTGTAGGCAGGAATGACCATGATCGAAGAGTAGCGCGTTGCGCCGGGTGAATAGAGGGAAGAGGGGTATATGTCCGCTTATCGAAGGATGGCCTTGCCTATTCTGGCAGTTTCATTGCTTACAACGGCATATGGCAGCGCCAACGCTGTTGAGCCCGGAGCCCCGGACCGGCTGATCGATAAGGAGTTCGTAACGCTCATTGCGGTGCGCAAGGAGCTCGACGAGCCGAAGACGGAATCCCTCTCGATTTCGAAATCAGATATCAAAGGTCTAAAATCCTATTACGGTGCCGACGATGCGCGGCTGGTCTGGATCGATGGCAATGGCCTGAACGAAAAGGCACGCGACGGTCTTGGCACGGCCTTCAAACGCGCCGACCGTTTCGGTCTCAACCGCTACGATTACAGTCTTCCCAAAGCTGACGGCGGGAACAGCGCCGAAGCGCTCGCCACGACCGAGCTACGCTATAGCCTTGCCGCGCTCACCTATGCGGTTCACGCTCAGTCCGGCCGGTTCAATCCGAATACGCTGAACGAAGAAGAATATATTGATGTAAAACCGGAAAAGCCGGACGTGGCCGATGTCCTCGGCAAGCTGGCGGCCGCGCCCAGCAAGATCGCGGAGCAGCTTGAAAGCTTTCATCCACAGCATGAACAGTTCAAGGCCCTGCAGAAAAAGCTGATGGAAGTGCGCAGCGCAGCGAAGGCTGGAACGACCCGCGCGCACATCCCCGATGGCCCTTCCCTCGGACCGGACACCACTCATCCGCATATCGCCATCGTCCGTGAACGCCTTGGCGTCGCCCCGCCTGAAGATGGCAAGGGGCCGGACTATTACGATGTGAACCTCGAAGCAGCGGTCCGCGCCTTTCAGGAGGAAAAGGGGCTGAAGCCCGATGGCGTTATAGGCAGCAATACCCGGCAGGCGCTGAATGTCGGGACAATTCCGGTTTCTGCAGAAACGATCATTTCGAATATGGAGCGCTGGCGCTGGGTTCCCCGCGATCTTGGCAAGCGCTACGTCTTCATCAATATTCCGGAATTCAGATTCCGCGTGGTCAGTAACGGGAAAACAATTCATCAGGAGCGCATCGTCACCGGATCGCCGCAGCATAAGACGCCTATTTTCTCCGATCAGATGGAAACGATCGTCTTTAATCCGTACTGGAACGTGCCCCAGTCTATCCTTGTCAATGAGATCATTCCGGCGGAACGCAATAATCCGGGCTATGTCGACCGCAACAATCTGGAAATCATCTGGCAGAACCGCGAAACCGTCGACGCCTTCATGGTCGACTGGGATCAGGTAAACCCCAACAAGCTGTTCCTGCGGCAGCGGCCGGGGCGGGGCAATGCGCTTGGGCAGGTCAAGTTCCTGTTTCCGAACAAGCACTCGGTCTATATGCACGACACGCCGACGAAGCACCTGTTCAACCGCGCTATCCGGGCCTATAGCCATGGCTGCATGAGGGTGCGCAATCCGCTCCAATTTGCCGAACTTCTACTGGCGGATCAGGGCTGGTCAAGAGACCGGATCGACCGGACGCTGGTGACCGCAGAAGACGAGCATATCCCTCTTGAACACAAGCTGCCTGTACACATCACCTATTTTACGGCCTGGGTCGATGAAGACGGACAGATTCTGGGCTATCGCGATGTCTATGGCTACGATCGGAAAGTCCGCCTCGCCCTCCATCTTGACAAGGCCAACAACCGCATAGCGTCAAGTGACGAGGACTTTGACGTCGGGGAAAACGGTTTGCGGAACTGACCGGCCAGCGGCGCATTCTGCGACATTTTCGCTTTTGAAAGAGACATTCTCCCTGATCGTTAAGCATGATTGGCGATCAGGGTTTTCCACAATATCCCCAGGTTCACGCCCGTCATTATTTACCCATATTTCGGAAGATACTGAAATTTAACCATCTACCGTTGAAGATTCGCCACAGTTCGAACGCAATGTGAACGGGTCATCAGGTCGATGTCAGTTATTGGGCTGTCTAGAATCGCATCGTGTAAACGACGTGATTATGAGGGAAAATTGAGAATCTCGACCTTTTTCCAGAATGGGAAGGGGATTTGCGCCGTGATTGCGGCGGTCCTTTTCCTCGGCTCGATCGGCACCGCTACGGCGGAAGAGCGCCATCTCGAGATGTACAGCGTCAACACAAAAGAAAAGATCTCGATAACCTACAAGCGGGATGGCAAGTTCATTCCCGAAGCTCTTAAGAAACTTAATCATTTCATGCGCGACTGGCGCCGTGATGTCGAAACCAAGATGGACCCGCATCTGTTCGACATCATCTGGGAGATCCATCGCGAACTCGGGTCGAAGAAACCGGTTCATCTCATCAGCGGTTATCGCTCGCCGAAAACCAACGCCATGCTCCGCCGCACCAAGGGCGGCCAGGCCAAGAAAAGCCGCCATATGTTGGGCATGGCCTCGGACATTCATTTTCCTGACGTTTCGGTCAAGGAATTGCGCAACTCGGCCCTGGTCCGCGAACAGGGCGGCGTCGGCTATTATCCGACCTCCGCCATTCCGTTTGTGCATGTCGATACGGGCCGTGTCCGCCACTGGCCGCGCCTGCCGCGCAAGGAGCTTGCGATCCTGTTCCCGGAAGGACACTCGAAACATATCCCGTCCGATGGCAAGCCGCTGACGAAGAAGGACTTCCAGATCGCCTTCGCCGACCTGAAGAAGCGCGGCGGAACGCTCCCGATTGCGGTTCGCAACAAACTCGAAGGAACCCCGCAAGGCGAGACCCTGGTCGCCAGCCTCGAACCGCAGCCGCTTGACGTTCCGCTTCCGGCACCGGCTCCCGCCGTCCAGCAGGTCAAGCCGGGCGTCGTGCTCGCCAGCCTGTCGCCGTTTGACGGCATTGCCGATGCGCTGCCCGAGCGCAAGCCGGCAGCAATCGTGGAAGCGAGCCTGAAGCCGGATTCCATCGAGGCCGACCGTTCTTTCTCCGACGAACTGTCACCGGGCGCCGAACCGAATGCGCCCTCCGCCAATATTCCGGGGGACCAGATCTCGTCTGCGCCCGAATATGATGACGACCATCCGGACGAACTTAACTATTACCCGATCCCGATCCTGCCCTTCCTGACGGAGACGCCGGTTGCCAAGATCGACATGGGCAGCACCGGGGAAATCGTAGGCCTGCCT
>CAYOUP010000198.1:6667-6932 GCA_964407125.1 uncultured Hyphomicrobiaceae bacterium
CTAATGCGCATGTCCTGTTCGGAGAAGCCCGGCAAATGCTGGTCAACGAGTTCGAGCCAGGCCTTCAATATGCCAAGCTCTACTGGTCGCGCGAGTTCCGCGGCACCGCCGTCAACACCCAGCTCAAGCGGCTGGTTCGCGACATTCCGGATGAAGGTGCACCGGTTTTAGCCAACGCGCCTGCTCCGAAGGATCAGACAGAGCCAACCCGCACCGCACAAAAATAAAAGGAGGAGGCTTGTTGCCTCTCCTTAAATTCAGATCA
>CAYOUP010000199.1:0-6923 GCA_964407125.1 uncultured Hyphomicrobiaceae bacterium
ATCAGGACTTTATCAAGCATAAGCGCCGGTAGCACCGGGAAGGCCCTGCGTCAAGCTACGCTGTAGAGAACTGTCCGCCCTGTCACATCGCCGCCATGATCAGGCCGCCAGACCTCAATAGTCGTTAAAGGACTGGCCCGTAGAGGCTGGCGGTGTCTTTTCAGCCGGCGTTGCAGGCTCGGATTGCGCAGGCGCACCTGTCCCGACGACAGATTCCTGCCCGCTGCTGCCTTGCAGGCTCGGTTCGGCATCAATATTCGGCCCGATAGCCGTTTGCCAGACATCGGCGCAGCTCTTGGGCGCCTCTTGCTCCGTCAAACGCGCATTCATCTGTTCACAGGACCATTTGCGGAGCTGCTGGGGCATTCTTTCATTGATCTGCGCCCAGATGCGGTCATCAGTGCTTGCCGACGTATAGGTCGCGTAGAGCCAATAGCCGAAGACCAGAATGGCCAGCAGAATAACCAGCCCCAGAAGTGTTTTGATTGCACCCATTATGGGCCTCTCTTTCACGGTTCACGTTAAAACAGTGAATGGCACTGAGTACGCCGGATCACGGTTCTTTCGGTCTGCCATTCCGGATAAGCGGGAGCCAACACAAGCACAAAGGCGAGAATGGGGCAGACTTCACTAATTTGTGATGTATAACCTGCTTGGCAGCTCCGAGGTTCAATTAAGCAACACGTTTTAACACACTGATATAAAAGCCGTCCGTGTCGTGAGACGCCGGATCGAGCTGAAGCGCCAACCCATCCACACCGTTTACCGGCAGCGGGCCGAGACCCGCATTCTCCCATGCCTCCTGCCAGGGGCGGGCGATGAAATTCTCATGATGGTCGAGAAACCAGCGCGTCTGCTGGCCATTCTCGGCGGGCAGGATCGAGCAGGTTACATAAATCAGCGTCCCGCCGGGCCGGACCAGCGGCGCGGCAAGCTCCAGCACCTCGCGCTGTTCCGCGACGCGCTGCATGAGCGCCTCCGGCGTCACCCGCCATTTGCTGTCGGGACGCCGCCGCCAGACGCCGGAGCCGGAACAGGGCGCATCGACAAAGACGACATCCATCCTGTCCGTAAGCGGACCGAGCGCTTCGGTCTCACCGGCAGGCAGAACCTGAACGTTGCGCGCACCCGACCGCTTCAGCCGTTCGAAGACCGGGCGCAGGCGCTGCTTGTCGCTGTCATAGGCGAAAATCTGCCCAGTATTCTGTGTCAGCGCCGCAAAGCCGAGCGTCTTGCCGCCCGATCCGGCGCACAGATCGAGGATCTGGAGGCGAGGCGCAGCGCCGGACATGAATGTTGCGATCTGCGAGGCTTCGTCCTGGATCTCGAACCAGCCCTTTCCATGCGCGGCTTCGGCTTCGATATTGGGATTTTTCTCCTGCGACCCCGGCGCGGGGATGCGCACGCCAGCCGGTGAATAAGGCGTCGGCGCGGCGCCGTATTTTTGCAGCGCTTTCAGCACGCGCTCGCGGTCGGATTTGAGCGTATTGACACGAATGTCGATCGGCGCGCGTTCGGCCAGCGCACGGCCGATTGCCACGGTACGGCCGAACTGAACCGTATAGACATCGTCGAAAAGCCAGACCGGCATGTCTGCGGCAATATGGCCGGGCATCTCAGCCGCGTTGACGTCGGTTCCAAGCAGCCGGACGGCTTCGTCCTCGGTAAGAGGCTGAGGCGCAAACTGCGAACCGTCGCACAGCGCGGTGATCGCATCCGCGTCCATCTCCCAGACATGGCGCAGCACGCCGAGAGCCAGCGCGCGCGGCTTGTCGTCGGCCATGAGCCAGCCGAGAGACAAGCGTCTGCGCAGCGCATCATAGACAAGCGTTCCGATAACCGAACGGTCGCGCGATCCGGCAAAACGGTGGCTTCGTCCCCAGTCGCCGAGGGCGACCGATGCCGGACGGTGGTTTTGTTCGATGTCGGTCAGAACTTCGATGGCTGCAGAGACTTGTCCGGCAAGCTTCATGGGAATGCCTTAAAGACCTGCCGCGAGCAGGCGAAGGAAGAGATAAAGAGCAAGCAGACCGATCACGCCCGCACCAAAGAAAAAGACGAGACCTCTTCGCGGAACGCGATTATTCGTCGTATGGATATAGCTATGGACAATTCGGCTGGCCACGAAAACCCAAGCGAGCACGATGGCGATCACGTCTGCCTTATTCGTCAGCATGGCGACGATGCAGAGTACGTATAACAGGACCGGCAATTCGAACTGGTTGTTGTAATTATTGCCGAGCTTGCGCAGGCCGTCGGGCCAGTTCGCATTATCGAGAGCGACTTGTGAAGGATGGATCTCTCCTGACCGGATTACCCGCACGCGCCCGGCCGCCGCTCGCACGCCGACGAAGATCGTGAGGAATATCTGGACAAAGACAGGATAGAGGATGGCAGTCTGCAACGCTTCAGTTCCCTCGGTCGATGCATGGATGGCGAGTGAAGAGGCCGGGTGCGAAATGCTCCCGGCTCTGCATATCAGTTGAATGACGGATAGTTCGGGCTTTCGCGCGTGATCGTCACATCATGGCTGTGGCTTTCGCGCAGACCCGCATTGGTGATCTGGACGAACTCGGCGCGCTCATGAAGGGCTTCTATCGTCTCCGCGCCCGTATAGCCCATCGCCGCGCGCAGACCGCCGACAAGCTGATGCAGAACGCTGCTGACCGGCCCCTTATAGGGGACCTGCCCTTCGATCCCCTCAGGCACAAGCTTGAAGGTATCGCCGACTTCCTGCTGGAAATAGCGGTCGGCAGAGCCGCGCGCCATCGCCCCGATCGAGCCCATACCCCGATAGGATTTGTAGGACCGTCCCTGATAGAGATAAACCTCGCCCGGACTTTCATCCGTTCCGGCAAGCAACGAGCCGATCATCACGCATTGCGCTCCCGCCGCCATCGCCGTCGCCAGATCGCCGGAATATTTGATGCCGCCGTCAGCGATCGCCGAAACACCCGCCTTGGCCGCTTCCTCCGCGCATTCGGAGATCGCGGTGAGCTGCGGTACGCCGACTCCGGCCACGATGCGCGTCGTGCAGATGGAGCCCGGACCGATACCGATCTTGACGGCGTCCGCGCCGGCGTCGATCAGCGCCTTGGTGCCTTCGACGGTGGCGACATTGCCCGCAACCACCTGAACGGAATTGGACAGACGCTTGATGCGCAAGACCGCGTCCAGAACCTTGCTCGAATGACCATGCGCCGTATCGACGACGACCATATCGCAACCGGCATCGATCAGCCGTTCGCTACGCTCAAAACCGCTGTCGCCCACAGTCGTCGCGGCGGCCACGAGCAGGCGCCCCTGTTCATCCTTCGCCGCATGCGGGAACTGCCGGGCCTTTTCGATATCCTTCACCGTGATCAGGCCGATACAGTGATAATCATCATTGACGACGAGAAGCTTCTCGATGCGGTGCTGATGCAGGAGCTTCATGGCCTCCTCGCCGGTGACGCCCTTTCCAACCGTGATCAGATTTTTCTTTGTCATCAGCTCGGAGACCGGCTGGTCCATATTGGTCGCGAAACGGACGTCGCGATTCGTCAAAATGCCGACGAGCTTGCCGTCCTGCGAACCGTTGACCGGCGGCATGACGACCGGAATGCCCGAAATCGAATGCAGGCTCATCAGATTGAGCGCTTCCTGCAGATTTGCATCCGGCTCGATCGTGACCGGATCGACGACCATGCCGGACTCATACTTCTTGACCTTGCGGACATGTTCGGCCTGCTCGGCCGGGTCCAGATTGCGGTGAATGACGCCGATGCCGCCAGCCTGCGCCATTGCGATTGCCATGCGCGCTTCGGTGACGGTGTCCATCGCCGATGAGATTACAGGAATGTTGAGCCTGATCTTGCGCGTGACCCATGTGGTAACGTCAACCGCCGTCGGTATGACTTCTGAATGGGCAGGCCGCAGGAGAACATCATCGAAGGTAAGCGCAGTTCCCGGCCGAAGTTTTGCCATACGATAGATCTCTGTAGCTGATGGAGGAAGGCAAGTTTGCCGTTTTCAGCGGCAGTTTTACCACCTCGGCTACCACCTGCCTAGCCTTGGCCTTCCGCATTCTCCCCGGCCCGCCCGTTTTTCCCGCGAAATCCTGTCGCAAGAACGTAAAGCTCAGCCGAATCGGCACGGCTGGCCTTGGGTTTTATGTGCCGGACGGTCCTGAAGGATCGCTTCATCGCACTGAGAAGCTCATTTGCTGCGCCGCCTTGCAATACCTTGCACAGAAACGCACCATCGGGCGCCAGGACGTCCATCGCAAAATCGAGCGCGGGCTCGCAAAGCCCCATGATCCGCAAATGATCGGTCTTCCTGTGCCCCGTCGCCGGGGCGGCCATATCCGAGAGTACGGCATCGGCGCGACGCCCGCCAAGTGCTGCGATGAGCCTGTCCGGCGCGTCCGGTTCCATGAAATCGCCATGCAGGAAATTCACGCCCGGCAGTACGTCGATGTCGGTCAGGTCCATCGCAACGACCGCGCCGCCGCCATTTTCCGATTTGACCCGCTCGGCCGCCACCTGCGACCAGCCTCCGGGCGCCGCGCCCAGATCCACGACGACGGCGCCGGGTCTCAGCAGCTTGTACTGGTCGTCGATCTCGGCGAGCTTGAAGGCGGCGCGCGAACGGTATCCCTCGCGTTTCGCCGCCGCCACATAAGGGTCGTTGAGCTGCCGCTCGAGCCATCTCGTCGATGAAATCTTGCGCCGTTTCGCAGTCCGGACCTTGACCTTCAAAGCCCGCTGTCCACCCGCCGAGGGGCTATCCTTGCCGCGTTTCGGAGTCTTTGCCATGCGCGCACTATACATACTTATCCGGCAAGCGACGCGCTTCTCGTGAAAAATCCTGCCCGCATATGAAGCACTCGTTCATCGCAGGTTATGACAAACCTGCCTATGGATTGCTGTTAAGGATTGCCTGCCGTGTCACACTTGAAGGAGTAAACCCATGCGTAAACTTGTTGCAGCGTCTCTTGCTCTTTTTGCCGTGGGCGCATTGTCCGCCAGCCCCGCCAGCGCCTATAATGATGAAGAGTGTACCTATCGCGTTCACCGCGTCGCCTATAATGACGTTCTCAATATCCGGAAATGGCCATCACCCAAGTCACGCATTGTCGGCTATATCCCACCGAATGGCGAAGGCATCGAGGTGATCCGACGCAAGGGGCGCTGGGGTCTCATTGAATATGAAGGTGTCGAAGGCTGGTCGCATATGGGCTATTTGCGCCGAGATTGCTACTGATTGCCGGGCAAGCGCGGTGCTCCTCCCACCGCACCAATCCAGGCCCCGGCTTTTGCGGCCCTATACGGGCCGCTTTTTTATCATGGCGAGTCAGGTCAGGTGCTTCTTGAAATGCGCAATCGTCCGGTCCCATGCCAGCTTTGCCGCCGCTTCATTGTAACGGGGCGTCGAGTTATTGTGGAAACCGTGGCGCGTACCTTCATAGACATACATCGCGTAATCAACATTGTTCGCCTTCAAGGCGGCTTCATAATCCGGCCTCGTGGCATTCACGCGAGGATCGTCTTCAGCATAGTGCATCAGGAGCGACGCCTTGATTTTCGGCACGTCCTCCGTACTCGGCGCCACGCCATAAAATGGGACCGAGGCCTGAATGTCTCCGCCCAATGCAACGGGCAGATAATTGGCGACACCGCCGCCGAAGCAGAATCCCGTGGCGCCAAGCTTGCCGTTTGAAAGTGCGTGGGCTTTGACGAATTTCGCCCCATTCCGCATGTCGATATAGATTTTTGCCGGGTCGAGCTGGCTCTGCATGGTCCGGCCGTCATCATCATTGCCGGGATAGCCGCCAAGCGGAGACAAGGCATCCGGAGCAAGCGCAAGGAAACCTTCCACGGCGAGACGGCGGGCAACGTCTTCAATGTAAGGGTTCAGGCCCCGGTTTTCGTGAACAACGAGCACGGAAGGGAATGGCCCTTCACCGGCTGGCTGAACGAGATATCCGCGGATCTGCTCGCCATTGCCACCTGGCGAGTCGTAATTCACATAGGTTGCCTTGATACGCTCGTCGGTGAACGAAACCATTTGCGCCTTGGCATAATCCGGCAGCAGCGCCTTCGCCATTGCGAGACCAGAACCGCCGATGACGGTGATCGCGGCTGCACGCGCCAGAAACTCACGCCGGTCCATGTTGCTGTGGCAATATTCGTCATACAGGTCGTAGATTCTTTGATCGATATGTTTCGGGTCCATCGGAAAACTCCCTGGGCGAAGTGTTGCGACTGCAGTGACGTCTCCAGTGCTTTTTATCACCCACAGGAAACTATTGGGGAAAACACGAGATCGTGAGCGGATATGTATCTCAGTATCCGCAAACATAAAAGGCGGAGCACAATACTCCGCCTTCGCCACTTCGATTTGAGGATCGCAATTACCGCGAATAATATTCGATCACGAGGTTCGGCTCCATGCGGACAGGATAGGGAACGTCCGCGAGCTGCGGAACACGGGTGAAGGACGCCCGCATCTTGGAGTGATCAACGTCAAGGTAATCCGGCACGTCGCGTTCGTTGCTCTGGCTCGCTTCCAGAACCAGAACCATTTCGCGTGAGGTTTCGCGCACCTCGATGACATCGTCGGGGCGGCAACGGTAGCTTGGTATGTTGACGCGCTTGCCATTGACCAGCACATGGCCGTGGCTGACGAACTGGCGGGCCGAAAACACTGTCGGCACGAATTTCGCGCGGTAAACGATGGCGTCGAGACGGCGTTCGAGGAGGCCGATCAGGTTTTCTGACGTGTCGCCTTTAAGGCGCGTCGCCTCGTCATAGACCTTGCGGAACTGGCGCTCGGTAATATTGCCGTAATAGCCTTTCAGCTTCTGCTTGGCGCGCAGCTGGATGCCGAAATCGGACGGCTTTCCGCGGCGGCGCTGGCCATGCTGGCCGGGACCGTATTCG
>CAYOUP010000200.1:0-6822 GCA_964407125.1 uncultured Hyphomicrobiaceae bacterium
CTCCCCCGGCTACGCGAACGCTGGTGCGGGGCGAGGAAAATTGTTCGCGGTTTTCCGCTCGACATCACGCGCATACTATTAACAACCAAGATCACTACCCGTGATCTAGAACATCGAAGGATGTACTTTATCCGGCGGCGTATGACCGTCCAGAAAAACCTTCACATTCTCGATGACCTTTTCGCCCATATCGATACGGCCTTCAATCGTTGCCGAGCCCATATGCGGCAGAAGTACGACACTGTTGCTTTTCAGCAGCTTGGGGTTGATCGCCGGTTCCTGCTCGAAAACGTCCAGCCCGGCCCCTGCGATGTCGCCCGCCTCGATCATCCGGGCCAGCGCGTTCTCATCGATGACCTCACCGCGCGCAGTGTTGACGATATAGGCGTCGGACCGCACAAGCCCGAGCCGCCGCGCCGAAAGCAGGTGGTAGGTGGCCGGTGTGTGCGGACAGTTGACCGAAATGATGTCAACGGTCGCTACCATCTGGTCGAGGCTTTCGAAATAGATCGCGCCGAGTTCTTCCTCGACGGCAGACGGCACCCTGCGGCGGTTATGATAACAGATTTGCAGTCCGAAAGCCTTTGCGCGCCGCGCCACGGCCTTCCCGATCCGGCCCATGCCGATGATGCCAAGCTTCTTGCCATGAATGCGATGCCCCAGCATCCAGGTAGGCGACCAGCCTTCCCAGTGCCCGCTATCCTTCAGGAATTTCGCCCCCTCAGCAAGCCGGCGAGGCACGGCGAGGATCAGCGCCATCGTCATATCGGCCGTATCCTCTGTCAGAACATCCGGTGTATTGGTGACGGTAATGCCGCGCGCGATTGCCGTGTCCAAGTCGATATGATCGACGCCATTACCGAAATTGGCGATCAGCTTCAGGTTGGGGCCGCATTGTGAGAGCAGTCCTTTGTCGATCCTGTCCGTCACTGTCGAAACCAGAACCGACGCCTCGCGCATCGCCTCGGCCAGCTCATCGCGGCTCATGGAATGGTCGTCCTCATTGAGGCGCACATCAAACAGCTCACGCATCCGCGCCTCGACCGGTTCCGGCAGCTTTCTTGTAACGATGACGGATGAAGGCGAGGCGGTCATGAGCGTCTCCAGAAGCGTGATTGCGCATGCTTTTTATGAATTGCGCGGAAAGAATCTGCGCAACTAGAACCTTAAATACTTATCAGAAGTTGCCCTGATCACAAAGAGCAGGTGCATACACGCGGTCTTTGTAATGCTGGCGGGCTGCCGCGATCTACCATGACACTAAGAGATTGAGCCGGAGACCCGCTGGCGGCTAAACTACGATTGAAACAGAACATATCCGGGGAGGATTGTATTGGTGACTATTATTCCAGAAGACGGCACAGCTATCCTGTTAGGGCGCGTGGAGCGGCCGGGCATAGGCCCCGCAATCGTTACGGTCCGCAATGGCGTCGTGATCGACATTACCGCCAAGGCCGCGCCGACCGTTCGTGACATTCTCGAAATGGACGATCCGGCTGGATATGTGCGCAGCGCACAGGGAGAGGAGATCGGCAGCCTCACGGATATCGCCAACGCCTCGAAGTCGGGCGGCAACAGCCAAGCCTATCTTCTGGCGCCGTCCGATCTTCAGGCGCTCAAAGCCTGCGGCGTCACCTTCGCCCGCTCGATGATCGAGCGCGTGATCGAAGAACGCGCGGGCGGCGATCCCTCCCGCGCCGAAGCGATCCGCGCCAAGGTCAAGGCGCTGATCGGCGACAGCCTCGCCAGTATCGTTCCCGGCTCCGAACAGGCCGCTCAGGTGAAGGCCGCGCTTCAGGCGGAAGGCATGTGGTCGCAATATCTGGAAGTCGGCATTGGTCCGGATGCGGAGGTTTTCACCAAATCCCAACCTATGGCCGCCGTCGGATGGGGCGCAAAGGTTGGTATACATCCCATCTCCAGATGGAACAATCCAGAGCCGGAAATCGTGCTCGCGGTCAACAGCAAGGGCCGGATCTGCGGCGCAACGCTCGGCAATGACGTCAATCTGCGTGATGTGGAAGGCCGCTCAGCGCTGCTTCTGGGCAAAGCGAAAGACAACAACGCCTCCTGCGCGATCGGTCCGTTCATCCGCCTTTTCGACGATCTGTACACGCTCGATCATATCCGCGCCGCCGAACTTGACATGACGGTCGAGGGCACGGACGGTTTCAAACTTAACGGTGCGTCGTCAATGAAAGAGATTAGCCGCGATCCGGCCAACCTCGTGTCACAGACGATCGGCCGGCATCATCAATATCCCGACGGTTTTATGCTGTTTCTTGGGACAATGTTCGCACCAACACAGGATCGCAACGTTCCCGGCGAGGGCTTCACGCATAAGGTAGGCGATGTCGTCACGATCAGTACGCCGGCTCTTGGCGCGCTCGTAAATACGGTCGAGCTGGCGACGGAATGCCCGGAATGGACATTTGGCGTTGCCGATCTGATGCGCAATCTGGCGTCGCGGGGTTTGTTGTAAATCAGGTCGCCACAATCATCGTCATTGCCAGGCTTGCCTATCCGGACCTGATCCGGGAACGACAGGTCGTTATTCTATATCGTCTTGTTTTTCTTCTTCCGGCAGTAAAGCTCCAGCCTGTGATGCATGATGTCGTAGCCGTATTTATCGGCAATCTCCTCCTGCATCCGCTCGATTTCCGGTGAGCGGAATTCGATGATCTTGCCGGTATCAGTGTCGATGATGTGATCATGATGCGGAACATCCGCCGTCTCGAAACGCGCCGATGTCTCGGCGAAGCTGTGGCGATGAACGACCCCCTGTTTCTCAAGAACGGACAGGGTGCGGTAGACGGTCGCAAGCGACACGGCGGGGTCGATCTCCTGCGCGCGGCGATGCAGTTCGTTCGCGTCCGGATGATCGCTTGCCTCCGCGAGAACGGCAAGAATTGCAGTACGTTGGCGCGTTATGCGTACACCATCCGCCCGCAGCACATCCTTGAAATGTTTCACCTGATTCGCGACATCGTTCATGCCGTCATTCTAGCTTGTTGCGACGCATTTGCAAGTTACAGATGCAAATCATCAGACGCGAATGCCGCTGGGGGAAACTCAAACTCGTCGCAACGACCAGTATGATTGCGACGATGTCCGGGACGATCCCTGGCCTTATGCGCCTGTCCGGTCCGCATCGCTTGCGTATCGACCCACCGGCGGAAGCAAGCCAGCGAAGCTGAAAACGCCGCGGCCAGTTCTCCACCAGTGTGCAGAACCGCTTGATTTTGGGGCATATCCATGAAATTGGAACTATTCTAATTTCATGGAGGCCCTCATGATCCCAGGCGTGTTGTCCCGGCGGAAATTCTCTGACCTTGACGAACAACAGATCCTCGCGCTTGCAATCTCGGCTGAAGAGGATGACGCGCGGATTTACCGGAGCTATGCGGAGAAACTGCGCGCCGACTTTCCCAATACCGCGGCAATATTCGATGCCATGGCTGAGGAGGAAGACGAACATCGGCGGCTTCTGATCGAAATGCACAAGACGCGGTTCGGCGAAACAATTCCGCTCATTCGCCGCGAGCATGTCGCCGGTTTCTACAATCGCCGTCCGGTCTGGCTGATGGAAAATCTCGGCATCGACCGCATTCGCGAGGAAGCGGCGACGATGGAAAACGATGCGCGCCGCTTCTATGAAATGGCCGCGAAGCGCACGACAGACGCTGATACGCGAAAGCTCCTTGGCGATCTTGCCATCGCCGAAGCGCACCACGCGGAAAAAGCGGAACAGTTCGAGAAAGAACTGCTCGACGCGGAAGGCCGCGAAAATGAAGACCGCGCCGCGCACCGGCAATTCGTGCTGACCTATGTCCAACCCGGCCTGGCGGGTCTGATGGACGGATCAGTGTCGACGCTCGCCCCGATCTTCGCCGCCGCCTTCGCAACCGGCAACACATGGTCGACCTTTCTCGTCGGTCTCGCTTCTTCGATTGGCGCGGGCATTTCGATGGGCTTTACCGAAGCCATCTCCGATGACGGACAGATTTCAGGACGCGGATCGCCGATCAAGCGCGGCATCGCCTGCGGGATCATGACGACGCTTGGCGGTCTTGGCCACGCGCTGCCCTATCTGATCCCGCATTTCTGGACCGCGACGACGATCGCCATGATCCTCGTCCTCATCGAGCTGTGGGCAATCGCTTGGATCCAGAGCCGCTATATGGAGACTCCATTCGTCCGCGCGGCCTTGCAGGTCGTGCTCGGCGGTTCGCTCGTGTTCGCGGCAGGCGTGTTGATCGGGAATGCGTGACGGAGGATGAGAACATTCGCCCCGGATCATTCCGGGGCGAAGTTCGTATATTGCAGCTCAATGGCTCTGATGGCCTTCGTCTTTCTTGTCGTCAGCCTGAACAGCAAACTCAACCTTGAGCGTTCCAGCCTTCTCGAATGTCAGCGTACCGGAAATTTTCTGACCCTCCTCGTAGCCGCCTTCCAGCCCCATCATCATCACATGAAATGAGCCAGGTTTCAGCTCCACCGTCTCACCCGGTTTGATTTCGAGGCCATTTTCGAGCTTGCGCATTTTCATGATGTTGTTTTCGACCGCCATGAAATGCACCTCGAAGATTTTTGCTCCGGCGACAGAACCGCCGACAAGCCTGTCGGCTTCGCTGCCATTATTGGTGATTTTCATATAGCCGCCGGCATTCGAAGCACCTTTCGGCGTTGCACGAATCCAGGGATGGGCAATGCTGAGATCGCCGATTTTGTAGCCATGAGCGAGCACTGCCGTAGTCAGAAGCAGTGAAGCAAGTACGCCTGCGATCGAGGCGCGGAATGTCAATTTCATTGAAGTCTCCATTGGATAGGACCGGCCGCCGATGTCCTGATACATATGCCCCGCTCGAAATTCCCGCGCAGGCGGAAATCCAGCAAGACACTGTCTCTGGACCCTCGTTTTAAACGGATAATTTGGTTCAGGATTGTAAGGATGTAATGCGATTAGCCGACCAACGGCGGGGCGCGTGCGGCATGGCTGTAAGCGAGCCGATCGGGGTAGGGCTGGTCTTCCCGCCGATGCACGAAGGATTGTAAAGACTCCGTGGCGGGAGCGGATAAGCCAGTGTATTCGGGCGGCGGCGCGCATGCTCCAACCGCGGAACAAATCGGACATTTGACGATGATGTGCGCAGAATCCGGCCCATCGGGCTCTCCGTCCTGGCCGGTCTGTATGCTGCGCAACGTGCCACCGGAACATATCAGAAACGCGCCTGACAATGCGGTGCCGCTGCTGACAATATGCGCCATTGCGCCGGTATGGTACGCGAACAGCAGCGCATGCAGAACGACACTCAGGATCGCAACCCCGGTCCAGTTCTGCCTGTCCTGCTTCGTCATGCGGATCATTTCCGCGTTATGCCAGAAGGACAGCGCCCGGAAAACCGCTATTTCGACGCAGCGTCCGCCTGCGGCTTAGGCTTTCGCACGGCAAGGGCCAGCACGACGCCGAGTGCCGTGATCGCCGCAAGCATCATCCACGCCTCGGTGATCGCAATGGTCAGCGCGGATTTCTTCACGATTGGCGTCGCGAAATTGATCATCGTCGGCGTGACTTCGCGGTCGGCGGCAATGAAGGGCAGCCCGGTATATTCGAACATCGAATGGTCGCGCGCCTCAAGCCGCGAGAATATCATCTCCGCATGCTTTTCGACGCGTCCGAAGACGACCGTATCGATCAGCGCAATGCCAATCGCCCCGCCAAGATTGCGCATCAGATTGTAGAGAGCGCTGCCGTCCGGCACACGATCCGGCGGAAGATGTCCGAGCGCGATTCGCGTTGGCGGAAGGATGCAGAACAGGACGGCAAGCCCGCGAACCGTCTGCGGCAGAAGCATTTCGTTGAAATCGCTGCGCGGCGTGTCGTACATGCTGAGCGCAATGCCGATGGTGAAGAAGAAAAAGCCCAGCATCGTCAGCAGTCGGGCATTGTAGCGCTGCTCCATCCAGACGGCGACAGGGGCCGCGATGAGCTGCGCCGCGCCGGTGACGAGCATGACCTGGCCGATTTCGAGCGCGTCATGCGAGCGAACGAAGCCAAGGAACACGGGCATCAGATAGACAGAGCCGTAAAGCCCTATGCCAAGCAGGAAGCTCAGCGCGCAACCGAGGGCAAAATTCCATTCGCGGAAATGCGTGAGATCGACCAGCGGCTTGCTGCGGGACAGCGTTCGCCGGATGAAGGCCGCACCGCTCGATAGGCTGATCGCCAGCAGCGCCAGAACAAGCCCGGAGAACCAACCCGATTTCGGTGCTTCCTTGAGACCGATCTCCAGCGTCGCCAGCGCGACCGCCAGCAATAGCAGCGACAGCGCATCGAGATTGCGCAACTCGCCGCGATCCGAGCCGGTGCGCGGCAGGAAGATCGCCGCCGTGGTGATGGCCGCGATGGCCGGCAGGATGTTGATCAGGAACAGCCAGTGCCAGCTGAAGGTCGCGGTGATCCAGCCGCCCGTGATCGGCCCGACTGTGGGAGCGAGGACCGCGAGCATTCCGGCGATGGTCGTCGCCGTCGCCTGCCCGCGTCCCGGAAAGATGATGAAGACGGTCGAGAATACGACCGGGATCAGCATGCCGCCCGCAGAGCCTTGGATAACGCGCCAGAAAATCAGTGTCTCAAAGCCATTGCTCAGCGCACATCCGGCGGACGCCAGCGCGAAGACGGACGCCGCAACGACGAACAATCCGCGCAACGACAAAAGCCGCGTCAGCCAGCCGGTCAGCGGGATGGCGATGATTTCCGCAATCAGGTAGGAGGTCTGCACCCAGCTCATCTGGTCCGGGCGTATGCCGAGCGCTTCCTGA
>CAYOUP010000201.1:0-6762 GCA_964407125.1 uncultured Hyphomicrobiaceae bacterium
ACGGTATAGAGCGGATTGAAGTTCACGACGGTGCCGCCGGCTTTCAATATACCGAAATACATGATGACATAGCTGGGCGTATTCGGAAGCAAGAGACCGACATTGACGCCCTTGCGGACGCCGCGTTGCTGAAGCCCGAGAGCGACCTTGTCGGAAAGCGCATTGATCTCGGCATAGGTCAGCGTGCTCCCCATGAAATAGGTGCAATGCCGGTCGCCATAATCCTTTGCCGCTTTCTCAAGCAGCGACTGAAGCGGCGTCCCCTTCAAAGGCGCATGCCAGTCGACATCGTCCGGATAGGACCTCAGCCAGAAATACCGCCCGTTCGATTCTGTGACCTCGACACCGTTCGCCCGAGACTCTTGTTGATTTGAGCCCATATTATTCCTCGCAGGGTTTTTGGCGTTTCCTCGTCTGCGCTTATGTATCACGCATTGTGTATTGCGCTTGATTATTCGATTTTTCGGTTGAAATGGCAATCAAAGCTGTGCGATCCGAGAGCTTCGGCTGATATGTTTCAACCCTTAACCAAGTTCCGCCGCCGGCCAAGGAAGACCTAGACTTGCCACATAATTGCGTTTAATGGGAGTACCAGATGGCTCCCGGATCGCGTCCGGCGATATTGGCAGGGATATGTCCATGAATATCATGGGCAGGGAGAGGTAAATGGAAGACGTTGCAAACAAGATAATCGAGATCCTTAAGAAGAATATGAAAGAGCCGCCAGAGACGATCTCTCTGGACACCAAGCTCAGCGACCTTGAAATCGAATCTTTGGATCTTGCGGTTATCGTATTTGATATTGAAGATGCTTTCGGCATTCAGATCCCATATAACGCCAATGAGGAAATGACCGATTTTGCAACTGTGGGTTCGGTGGTCGAGCGCGTTCAGGCTCTGGTGAACGAAAAAGGCGGAGCCGCGGGCGCAGCAGCCTGACAGTCATACCGTTTTCGGTCTGGCATAAAACCAAATTCGATAAAAGGCAGATCATGACAATGCCCAACGGGGCGAGACGGGTTGTCGTAACCGGTCAGGGTGTGGTGAGTTCAATCGGGATCGGCGTTGATGCTTTCTGGTCCGCGATGCGTGAGGGACGATCCGGTATCGGACAGCTCACGCTTTTCGACTTGCAAGATCTTTACATCACAATCGGCGGCGAGGTGAAGGATTTCGATCCGCGTTCGTTCAACCTGTCCAAGCCGCTATTGCTTTCCGATCGCTATTCCCAATTCGCGGGCGTTGCTGCCAATGAAGCCATGCGTCAGGCGGGCTTTGAGGGCAAGGTCGAGGATGGCCATCGTGCGGCCTCGATCATCGGTTCGGGCATTGGCGGACTGACGACGATTGAAGATGGCTATGTCGATCTTTTCATCAAGCAGAAAAAAGCCACTCATCCGCTGACGCTCCTGCGCAGCATCGGATCGTCCGCCGCCGCGCATGTCAGCATCGATTATGGCTTGAAAGGCCCCTGCTTCGGCACCGTTAGCGCCTGTTCGACAGCCGCGCATGCGATCGGGCTGACATTCCAGATGATTCGTGCTGGTCTCATTGATCTCGGTGCTGCGGGCGCTTCGGAAGCCTGCCTGACATTCGGCTCCATGCGGTCATGGCAGGCGATGCGCGTTCTCTCGCCTGAAGGCTGCTGGCCTTTCGCGAAACGGCGCAATGGCACCGTGCTCGCCGAAGGCGCAGGGATCCTTGTGCTGGAAGAGCTGGAGCACGCAAAAGCGCGCGGTGCAAAACCCTTGGCCGAACTGGTCGGTTTCGGAATGACGTCCGATGCGGCGGATATGGTCAATCCATCCATCGAAGGGCCGACAGTCGCGATGAAACTCGCGCTAGATGAGGCCAGACTTGCACCGTCGGATATTCAGCATATCAACGCGCATGGCACAGCGACGACGGTCAACGATATTAATGAAACGCGAGCGATCCGCGAAGTGTTCGGGCGTCACGCCGATGAGCTGTCAATATCATCGACCAAGTCCATGCATGGCCATTGCCTCGGCGCTGGCGGAGGCGTGGAAGCGGTTGCCTGCATCAAGGCGATCGAGGACGGTTTTGTGCCGCCGACGATCGGATTCGACGAGCCGGGCGATGGCTGCGATCTCGACTACACGCCAAATGAAGGCCGCAATCGCGATATCACCTATGCGATGTCGAACTCATTCGCATTTGGCGGGCTCAATGCGGCGCTGGTCTTCGGCCCGCCACCTGCCTGATAGGTCGGTATTCGTCACGGACTTTTCCAGAGGATGCACTAATTTGTGCAGAGCACAAATTAGTGAGCGCACGCCCGATTGGCTTCCCCGCCCTTCCACTTTACATATGGAGAGTAGCAACCTCCATTATCGGGAGAAGTCTCATGACAACAAAGAAAAGCGTGATCGTTACCGGCTCGACTAGCGGCATCGGCCTCGGCATGGCCGAAGGCTTTGCAAAGACCGGCATGAATGTCATGCTCAACGGCTTTGGTGACGCGGCCAAGATCGAAGAAACCCGTTCCGGCCTTGCCTCGAAATATGGCGTCGATGTCTTCTACAACGGCGCGGACATGACGAAGCCGGAACAGATCGCCGCGCTCTACGAGGATGCGGTCTCCAAACTCGGCGCGGTCGATATCGTCGTCAACAATGCCGGGATTCAGTATGTCGCGCCCATCGAGGAATTCCCGCCGGAAAAATGGGACGCAATCATCGCTATCAACCTGTCCAGCGCCTTCCATCTGATCCGTGCGGCCGTCCCTGCCATGAAACAGCGCGGCTGGGGCCGGATCATCAATCTATGTTCCGCACACGGACTGGTCGCCTCGCCATTCAAATCCGCTTATGTCTCGGCAAAGCACGGTATTGTCGGCTTGACGAAAACCGTCGCGCTCGAGCTCGCCCAGCACGGCGTCACGGTGAACGCGATCTGCCCGGCCTATGTGCTGACCGAACTGGTTAAAAAGCAGATCCCGGATACGGCGAAGGCGCGTGGCATCACTGAAGAGGAAGTCATGCGCGATGTGCTGCTGGCCGCCCAGCCGACCAAGAAATTCGTCACCACGGAACAGATCGCGGCGCTTGCGGTTTTCCTGACCACGGAGGAAGCGGCTTCCATTACAGGCGCGGCCCTGCCGATTGACGGAGGCTGGACAGCGCAGTGACCATGCAAGACGCCAAGCCAATCAACCTTGCGCTTCAGGGCGGTGGCTCGCACGGAGCCTTCACCTGGGGCGTTCTCGACAGGCTGCTCGAAGATGACCAGATCAAGATCGAGGCAATCAGCGGGACGAGCGCGGGCGCGGTCAACGGCGCCGTCGTGGCGGATGGCCTGATGCGCGGCGGGCCGGGTGCTGCCCGCGAACGTCTGCGCATGTTCTGGGACAAGGTCGCCGACAAAGCGGCTTTTTCGCCTTTCCAGAGAAATTCTCTGGAAACCGTTTTCGGCGACTGGAGCCACGTCTTCGCGCCCGCCTATATCTGGTTCGAAGCGCTGTCCCGTTCCATCTCGCCCTATGAATTCAACCCGCTGAACATCAACCCGCTCAGGGACATTATCGAGGAGCTGATTGATTTCGAACAGGTCCGGGCGTGCCCGGATTTCAGACTGTTCGTCTCGGCCACGAGTGTTGAGACGGGGCGCGTGCGCGTTTTCAGCGGTGATGAGCTGTCCGCCGATTCCATCATGGCTTCGGCCTGCCTGCCAACATTGTTTCAGGCCGTCGAGATCGACGGCAAGCATTATTGGGATGGCGGCTACATGGGCAATCCGGTCCTGTTTCCTTTTTTCTACACGAGCCGCTCGGAAGATATCGTCATTGTACAGATTAATCCTGTGGAACGGGATGATGTTCCTCGCACCGCGCAGGAAATTCTGGACCGCATCAACGAGATTTCGTTCAACGCCAGCCTCTTGCGTGAGTTGCGCGCCGTGGAGTTCGTTCAGCGCCTGCTGGCCGACCATTCAATCGACAGCAGCCGCTATCGCAATCTGAAGATCCATACAATCGAGCTGCATGGCGGAGAGAAAGAGTTCAGCGCCATGAGCAAGATGGACGTAAACCGGCTCTTTCTGCGGGAATTGTTTGAATACGGACGAAAATCCGCCGAGACCTTTCTGGAAGAAAATTACGAAGCAATCGGCAATCGCTCCACTGTAGACATTCGCCGCATGTTTCAGGGCGATGGATATGAGCAGCCACCAGCCTGATTATTCCGCAGCCTCTTTTTCCGGCGAAAGCTTGACCTTGGCCGGGTCGATCGCTGGGACATTGGCATACTCACCAGACGGTCCGACAGGTTTCAGCTCTTTCGGCAGCGTATCCGGGGCAAGGGCGCCGAGCGAGAAGTAAATCCGCAACAGATCGTCAACCTTCAGCTCAGGGACCTGCACCACGGAGGATTCCGGCACGAGAACCAACCCGCCGGTCATAGGTATGGGCGCGGTCGGCAGATAAATCATTTTCCGTGGTTCGCCGCCGATATAAAAAGTCTCCTGATTGGCGAGCAGCGCAAGAATATCCACTCCATTATCGCCGCCAAACCGGCATGACACGACGGTCATCGCGGAGAAATCTCCGGTGGTTTTATCCGTTGCCAGACGTACAACGCGTGACACCGGATTATAAATTGTGCGGATGATCGGCAGCTTGGTAAAAATGCGATCAATGAAGCGCTCCAGGCTCTTCTTGGCGGCGCTGCGGGCGACCAGGCCAAGGAACCAGATCCCTAAAAGAGCGATAAAAGCGCCTAGCAGGAACGAAAGCGTATCGTAGCCTTCGCCAAGGATCGTCGTGCCGCCGGTCGTAAACAGATCGCCAAGAAACGTCCCCGGCCCGAGCGCCTGGCGCAGCATGTCGATAAACCACGCCACAATCAGTACGGTCAGCACGACTGGCAGCAGAAGGACGAGACCGGCCAGAAATGTCGTCGTGATGCTATTTCGCCAAAGCTTAATGAGAATATTCATCCGTCATAACACCCGCAAATTTTGCTCCCCGAACATTACATAATTTCACTTCAATTGTCCTGATTTTGTGCACAGCAGCATAATTGCGCCATCTTCTGTTGCCCCGCATCATACGCTTAAAGATGAATTATATCACAATTCGGCAAATGCGTTGATGATCGGCGCAGTTCTCTCATCGCGTCTCTCAAACACGATACGGAAAAGCCGCGTGCCAATGCATCTCGTCACAAAATCGTGATACATCACGCCACGTCTGAATAAATATTCTTCATAATCAATAAATTAGAGAACATTTTCTCCTCTGCATGCCCATATCTCCGCATGTGGAGGCAAAAAACTCTGAAGCCAAAAAAGTCTTGCTCCGTACCTCCTGACATAGAACGGCGTCTGCCGTCGTAAAACAGAAAAACATGGAGTTAGACATGAAATTCCCTAAGGGTCTGGTAACAACCGTTGCAGCCGCAACAATGGCAACAACGGCAGCCCTCGCAGCCGTAACGGTCGGCGGCGCACCGATGTACCCGAACAAGAACATCATCGAAAATGCCGTGAATTCAAAGGATCACACCACGCTGGTGGCAGCCGTCAAGGCGGCCGGCCTGGTCGAGACGCTGTCCGGTGAGGGGCCGTTCATGGTCTTCGCGCCGACCAATGAAGCCTTCGCGGCGCTTCCCGAGGGAACCGTTGAAACCCTGCTGAAGCCTGAAAACAAGGATCAGCTCACGAAAATTCTCACCTATCACGTCGTTGCAGCGAGCGCGACGTCCGATGCAATCAAGAAAATGGTTGCCGATGACGGCGGAGAACATCCGGTCAAGACAGTCAGCGGCGACATGCTGAAAGTCACCGCCAAGGACGGCAAGATCATGATTACCGATGAATCCGGTAACACCGCGACGGTCACGATCGCCGACGTCAAGCAGTCGAACGGTGTGATTCATGTCATCGACAAGGTGCTTCTCCCCAAATAAGAAGAAACCTTCGATCCTGACATAATATAAGAACGGTCTAACGTTCGGCTTTACCCTCCGCAGCGCACGCTACGGAGGGTTTTTTTATTCCCGTATACAGGCATGGGCCTCTGGATCAGATGCACTCCGTTCAGAACGCAGTGATCGGAGCAAAGAAGCATCGACGCGTGCCGTTCGGGCGCTGGCAACGCCAATATTGCCCGTCCGCACTTGGCAGCGCTTCCTTGTAAGGCACGACCTCGGCCGCGCCAAACAGCTCAAAGCCATTATTTCCGGGCTTTACCGATGAAGCGGGGACAACAAAGCAATCCTGCACGCCACAGCACCATTCACCGTTTTGCGGACCGCGGAATGCACCGCGCGAAATCCAGCTGTCATGAGCAAATGCTGTTGATGTGAGGACAGATAGCGCAATTGCGCCGAACAAAGTACGGGAAGTTCGTCCGATCATATGACCTACCACTCAAAGGTTTCAACCTTGTGCGGCGACCAGCTCGACGGCCCTTCCCTCGTATAATACAGCCGTCTTGCGGCCAATCATGCGCCGCACTCATTGTGCCGGCCTTAGTCGTTTCAACCCTTGATCGGGTCTCCAAGGACCCGTCACAAGTATAAAGTGTAACAACTAAATGAGGCAACGCAATGGGAGAATTACAAGTGGTTGTAATGATAGGAAGAAGTATTTGAATCTTGGGCTTTTTCTGGAGGTATGAGGCCAGCATGACGGCGAGATGGAGCCAATACTCACGGGACGTCCGGGTACTTGCAGTCTTTAGTCTTTTTCTTCATTCGCCTGGTCGCGAGGCAGGAATAATCTGACCAGCAGAGGAAGTGT
>CAYOUP010000202.1:0-6735 GCA_964407125.1 uncultured Hyphomicrobiaceae bacterium
CGGAATTTGCGACCGGTAATCCCGCCTTCATTCTCGACTATGCAATGATCACGCTGTTTCTCGGCCTCGCCGCCGTGCTGGATGACGGGCTCGAAGTGCCTTGCGGGATTCACGCGGCCAACAACATTTTCATCGCCACGATCTTCAATACCAGCGACGGGACGTTCCAGACCGACGCACTTTTTCAGACCAGTCTGACCATATTGTCGGAATTCCCGCTCATGTTCTCGTTCGTTCCCTATCTCACCGCTTTCATCATTTTCTACATCGTCTTCCGCTGGCGCTTTTCGACGCTTCTCGAAACCGTCAAGCCGCCAACGGTTCCCGAGCCGGTTGAGCCGTCGGCTATGCCGCTGTAATCACTGGAGAATAGGCGGGAGCCGGTTCAAATTACGGCAGACACGTGGTTCAGTTTTGAAATGGAATAATTCTAACCTACTGAAATTTATAGCTATTTTCTGACACATCCCGGTAATTAATTCTTGACTAACCCTATCGGGTATAGTCAGCTTGCGACCGTTCACACTCAGCATGGACCACCCAGGACTGTTGAAATTGCGCGCTATCCGCGCGCGAGGGGAGAATACGAATGTTGAAGTTTCATGACTTCCGCAAGGGGCTTGCCGTGGCCGGGGCCGCGCTCTTGTTCGCAGCGCCCGCGAATGCCGCGCCCGGCAAGGCGGATATCCTCGATAGCTATGCCGACATAGCGGAAGCCACATATGGCGATGCGCTCACGACGGCTCAGACGCTGAAGACCAGAATCGACGCATTGCTCGCCCATCCGAGTGATGAAACGCTCGCTGCTGCAAAGGAAGCGTGGCTGGCCGCGCGCGTGCCTTATCAGCAGAGTGAAGCCTTCCGTTTCGGCAACCCCATCGTCGATGATTGGGAAGGCAAGGTGAATTCATGGCCGCTCGATGAAGGCTTGATTGACTATGTCGACGCCAGCTACGGCGAATCCTCCGAGCAGAACGATCTGTATACGGCGAATGTCATTGCGAACAAGACATTGATCGTCGCGGGCAAGCAGGTCGATGCCTCGAAAATCACCAAGACGCTGATTTCCGAGACGCTGCATGAGGCCGGGCAGATCGAGGCTAATGTCGCAACCGGCTATCACGTCATCGAATTTCTGCTCTGGGGGCAGGATCTGAACGGCACAGGCCCCGGTAACGGCGCACGTCCGGTGACCGATTACGACACGGCGAACTGCACGGGCGGCAATTGCGATCGCCGCGCAGACTATCTTCGCGCTGCCACCGAACTGCTGGTCGATAAGCTGCAATGGATGGCCGATCAGTGGAAGGACGGCGGCAAGGCGCGCAGCGATCTGCTCGCCAATGAGGATGCGGGCATCGCCGCGATCTTTACCGGCATGGGCTCGCTGTCCTATGGCGAACTGGCGGGCGAGCGCATGAAGCTTGGCCTGCTGCTGAATGATCCGGAAGAAGAGCAAGACTGCTTTTCCGACAACACGCATAACTCTCACTATTACGACGTGGTCGGCATCCGGAATGTCTATCTCGGCTCCTATAAGCGCGTTGACGGCTCGGTCGTTTCTGGTCCCAGCCTGTCGGATTTTGTGAAAGCGGCAGCACCAGAGGCCGATGAAGCCATGCGCAAACAGCTCGATGAGACGCTGGCAAAGTTCGAGGCGCTGAAAAAGCGCGCGGAAACCGTTGAGGCGTATGACCAGATGATCGGCGAATCGAATGACGAGGGTAATGCGGTGGTTCAGGCTGCGATTGACAGCCTGCTCGACCAGACAAAGGTGATTGAGCGCACGGTCGCCTCGTTGAAACTGGATGCGATCCAGTTTGAAGGTTCCGTCAGTCTGGACGATCCGACAGCTGTCTTTGCTCAGTAAAGGCGCATAAAAGTCATTACACGACGTTGGGGTGCTGCGACCGGCATCCCGGCATTCCTTGTTGAAGATCATTGACGAAGCAAAGCGATGAAACCAGTTACCCGGAATTCGCGGCTGATTGCTGCATCACTGCCGACCATGATCGGCGCACTGATTTTATGCATCCATCCGGCAAGCGGCGCGGCACAAGGTGAAACCCCGCCCTCGATCGAGGACCTGCTGAAGCTGACGGAGGATTTCACCCTGCCCGAGCCCGGTGAGGACATGCCGGGCGGCGCGGCGACCTCGCGCAGCAAGACGCTGAATTCCAACGCATTCTCCCATTCTTCAGGCAATCTCGATTTCAAGAAGGAATTCGACTTCAAGATCGGCAATGCGATCTTCCGCAAACTTTGGGTGTCCGCACCGGCATCGACCAAGTCCTCCGACGGCCTTGGCCCCCTTTACAATGCGCGCGCCTGCCAGAATTGCCATTTGAAGGACGGACGCGGACATCCACCCCAAGCCAACTGGCCAGAGGAAGACGCCGTGTCTTTCCTGCTTGCCCTGTCAATTCCTCCGCAAACGGAGGAACAGAAGCACCTGCTCGCGGAAGGCCGGATCAAGGCGGTTGGCGATCCCGTCTACGGAGGGCAGTTCCAGACGCTGGCGATACAGGGGCATAAGGCGGAAGGTAAAATCCATATCGAGCATACGGAGAAGACGGTCGAGCTTGCCGGCGGCGAGACCGTCACCTTGCGCGAGCCGCATTACAGCCTCGAACGGCTTGGCTACGGTCCGCATCATCCCGATCTGATGATCTCGCCGCGCGTTGCGCCGCAGATGATCGGGCTCGGCCTGCTCGAATATGTGCCCGAGGAACAAATCCTTGCCTGGGCCGATCCTGACGACAAGGACGGCGACGGCATTTCCGGCAAGGCGCAGCGCGTCTGGTCAAACGAATTTGGCCGCGTCATGCTCGGCCGTTTCGGCCTCAAGGCGGGAGCTTCCAGCATCGTCGAACAATCAGCGGCGGCCTTCGACAATGATATCGGCATCTCGTCGCGCTTCATTCCGCAAGACGCGGGCGATTGCACCGAGAAACAGACATATTGTCTCAATGCCCCGAATGGCAGCAACCCCGGCAAAAAACAGCATGAGGTTCGGGACAAGCTGTTCGATCTCGTCGCCTTCTATGCTCACAATCTGGCGGTGCCGCCACGCCGCAATTTCGATGATCCCGGCATATTGAACGGCAAGCGGATTTTCTATCAAATCGGCTGTACGTCATGCCATCGTCCCAAGATGATGACCGGCGCATCGGGGGATCAGCCTCATCTCGCGGGCCAGCTTATCTGGCCGTATACGGATTTACTGCTGCATGATATGGGTGAAGGGCTTGCCGATCACCGTCCGGAAGGCCGCGCGACGGGGCAGGAATGGCGCACCGCGCCGCTCTGGGGCATCGGCCTGACCGAGATCGTCAGCGGCCACAATCTGTTTCTGCATGACGGGCGAGCGCGCAATCTTACCGAAGCAATCCTGTGGCATGGCGGCGAGGCCGAAACCGCGCGCAATGCTTTTGCCTCGCTGAACCCGGAAGACCGTAAACTGCTGATCGCATTCCTGAAATCACTATAGGACGCATGATGAAACCTGTCCTGACTGCCACATTGACCATTATCGTCAGCCTGCTGACCATACCGCTTGCGGGCGCGCAGATCGTCATCGATCATAAGCGGATTGCCCGTGAAGCGCTGGAAAACCACATCCAGCCTTCTTATGCGGAACTGGCCGCAGCCTTTGACGGCCTTCACTCAAAAGCCGAAGATTTTTGCACCGCGCCGGATGACATGCGTCTCGTCGAGCTTCGCAAGGCGTTCAAAAACGCTGTCATTGCATGGGGACACATCGCGGATATCCATTTCGGGCCGATCCGCAAGAACAACCGCTATGAACGCATCTGGTTCTGGCCGGACCGCAAGGGGATCGCGAACAGACAGGTCGCCAATGCGATTCGGAACAAGCCGGAGGGATACGGCGCGGCGAAAACACTTGGCGAGAAAAGCATCGCCGTTCAGGGGCTCGGAGCGTTTGAACAGATCCTCTACGGCCCTGAGATCGAGGCGCTTCAGGGCAAACAGGACGGCAAGGCCTTTCTTTGTCGCTATCTTCAGGCCATCGCGGCGAACCTGTCGAACTTGGCATCGGAGGTGAAAGAAGGCTGGAGCGATCAGAATTACGGCCGCATTTGGCTGGAGCCGGGTCCTGATAATGCATCCTATCTGAAAGATCAGGAAACCACCTTCGCCCTTGCCAAGACATTCCTGAGCGAGACGGAGCGTATTCGCGATGTTGAACTGGCGCGGCCGCTCGGCGTGACGCAGAGCCGCCGCATTCTCTCTGGACCGTTCGCGGAGAGCAAGTTGTCGATGGTTTTCATTGCCGCGCGCCTTGAAGGTCTGCGCGCCTTGTTCACCAAAAGCGGACTTTCGGAGGAATTGCTGCGAGCCGCACAAGGCTCGGAAAGTCGGACCGCTGAAGGCGACGTGAAGCAGGTGCTTTTCGAGCTGAGGCTGGCCGCGAAACGCGCCTCCGAGCTTGCCGAAATCCCCGATCTACTTGGTGAGTCACCCGATCGCAGCAAGGCGGTTGCGCTTGGATTTCCCTTGAGAAGCATCCAGCAAATGTCCGCAAGAGCACTGGGAGAGCTGACCGATATGCCGGTCGGCTTCAATGCATCCGATGGTGATTGACCGGCGCGATTTTCTGACCGGCCTTCTCGGCGCAGCAGGTGCTGCCGCCATCGGACCGGACGCATTGGCCGCGACGACGGAACTTTATGCCGCCGCCCGGCAGGACGTAAACGGCAAATATTCCGCTGCGATCTTCGACCGGCTGGGCATCGACGTGAACAGCGTCGTGCTTCCGGGGCGCGGCCACGACATCTGTGTCAGCCCGGTCAGCCGGACATGCGTTGCCTTTGCGCGCAGGCCCGGCAATTTCGCGGTCGCCTTTACGCCGGACCGCCGCACGCCTCCGGTGTTCTTCACCACGCCGCCGGACCGGCATTTCTACGGGCATGGCGTTTTTTCCCTCGATGGACGCCTGCTCTACACCACGGAAAACGATTTCGACGGCGAGCGCGGCATTATCGGCGTCTATGATGCGAGCGCAGGCTATGCGCGCATCGGCGAGTTTGAAAGCTTCGGCATCGGCCCCCACGACCTTGCGCTCATGCCGGACGGCGTAACGCTCGTTATCGCCAATGGCGGCATCGCGACCCATCCCGATATCGATGAAGGCCGCACGCCGCTCAACCTGGCGACAATGAAGCCCTCGCTGGTTTATCTCGACACGCGGAACGGCGATCTGATCGAACGCTACGAATTACCGACGGAGCTGCACCAGATTTCGCTGCGCCATATGGACATCGGCGTAGGCGGCCGGATCGTCATCGGCTGCCAGACGGATCACGCGGAACGTTTCGACCTGCCGCTGATCTTCAGCCACAAGCGCGGCGATGAGCTTCGCCAGCTCTCCATCGGCAAGCGCCTTTCCCTTTCCTTGCGCGGCTATATCAGTTCCGTCGCCATGGATGCATCGGGCAAATTCGCTGCGGTTACATCATCCCATGGCAACCGCGTTCTGTTTCTGGATGTATCAAGCGGCAAACTGCTGGCCGAGCGGCAGATCAGCGATGTCTCCGGCGTTGCTCCGTCATCTGAGAATGGCGGGTTTCTGCTCACCAGCGGCGACGGAACGATCCTTGCCGGAGCGTCGGCCGGGGAAGGCGGAGAGCCGCACGTCAATTCCGCCGTGCACTGGGACAATCACGCCGTGAAGCTTTGAACCTGTCACCGCCAATGCGCCTCGCTACTCTGCCGCGATCGGGCGTCTCTCGTTGATGATCTGCTGGATCTCGGCGCGGCAGGAGCCGCAATTGGTTCCCGCACTGAGCGCTTCGCCGATCGCCGCGACACTCATGCAGCCTCCCTCGGTCGCAGCGGCAATTTCATTGGCTCCGACTGAAAAGCAGGAGCACACGATGGCGCCCTTATCCGGCATGTCGGCGCCTGCGCGTCCGGCGAGCACGCGGTAGCGGCCGCCGGGTTCGGCGTGTTCCACGGTGAGCTGCGTGCAGGCCCATGTCCTGGAGACGGCGACTGGACTTTTCGACAGCCAGAGCGCGCCGAGCAGCCGCATCCCGTCGAAAAAGGCGATCCGGCAATCGCCGCGTTCGCTGTCGAGATAGGCGAGCGGCTCGATGGCACTCTTACCGGACAGCCCATACAGCTCCCGTGCGAAGGCAACCGGATCGCCGGGCGGCGCATCGCTTGCGAGTTCAAGACGCCATCCGCCAGCCGTGCGGGCCATCGCCCAGTACGCCGTTGGCAGCACGCGCGGCTTTTCCGCGCAAACCGCAAAACCGTAAGCTCCAGCGTCGAAACGCTCTATCCTGACGGCGGCATTTTTCGAGGCTGGCTGGCCTGAATGCGGATCGGTCAGCGCTGGAATGAGCGCATCAATCCGGGCTTTCGCAGCGAATTGATCCGTCCAGTGCATGGGCACGAAGACCGCGCCTTCCCGCTGGCGGCCGGTTATCAGAGCACGGACAAGCACCTCACCATGAGGGCTTTCAATACGGACGATATCGGCGTAACCGATGCCATACCGGGCGGCATCTGCCGGGTGCATCTCGGCGAAGGGCTCGGCGAGATGAGCGGAAAGGCGCGGCGATTTCCCGGTGCGCGTCATGGTGTGCCACTGGTCGCGAATACGGCCCGTGTTCAGCGTCATCGGGAAATCAGCGCTCACGCGCGTTTCCACCCGCGATTTCACGGCCACGAAGCGCGCCTTGCCGCCGGGTGTAAAGAAGCCGCCCT
>CAYOUP010000203.1:0-6717 GCA_964407125.1 uncultured Hyphomicrobiaceae bacterium
TCGCTGCATCTGTTCGAGCATGTGCATGGCGAAAGCCGTGACCGCGGGCAGGCAATGGTCGATCTGATGGCGATGTATGAAGCTCACGGTTTCAGGATCAGCGCGAAGGAACTGCCCGACTTTCTGCCGCTGTTTCTCGAATTCCTCTCAACCGTACCGGAAGATCAGGCGCGCGAGCTGCTTGGCCAGACGGTTCACATCGTCTCGGCCCTGCGCGAGCGGTTGCGCAAACGCAAGTCGATCTACGGCAATGCCTTCCGCGTTCTGGAGGCGATTGCGCGGGGAAAGGCCGATCCGGCGCTGCTGGCCGAGATTCTTAGCGAGGAGGACGACGATCCAAACGATCTCGAAGCGCTTGACAAGATCTGGGAGGAAGAGGCCGTCACCTTCGGCGGCGGGCCGGGAAACAATCCTTGCGGCGTCGACCGCATCCGCACCCAGATCCGCGCCGGGCAGCGCCGCCCCACCGATCCGCCTCAAGATCCCTCCCATTCGGAAGCTTAAGCCATGTCCAACTATCTGAACACGCTCGTCTTTGGGTATTACCCCTACATTGCGCTGATGGTGCTGATCGTCGGCACGATCATCCGCTATGACCGCGAACCCTATAGCTGGCGCTCCGGATCGAGCCAGCTTCTGCGCCGCAAACAACTGATGTGGGGCTCGGTGCTTTTCCATGTCGGGGTGATCGTCATTTTCTTCGGTCACCTGATCGGCCTGCTGACACCGATTTGGGTGTTCGACGCGATGGGGATCAGCCACGGCGCGAAACAGCTTCTCGCTATCGTCGCCGGAGGTGTCGCCGGGATCATGGCAATCGCCGGGGCGACGCTGCTCGTTCACCGGCGGCTGTTCGATGCACGGGTGCGCGCTTCCTCCAGCTTCTCCGATACGGCCATCATCATCCTGCTCTGGCTGCAATTGCTGCTGGGCCTCTCGACCATTCCGATTTCGATGCAGCATCTGGATGGCCATGAGATGGTCAAGTTCATGAGTTGGGCGCAGGGGATCTTCACTTTCGATCCGGCAGCGTCGAGCTACGTGCTGAATGCGCATCCGATCTTCAAGATGCATCTCTTCCTTGGGCTGACGATATTGCTCGTCTTCCCGTTCACGCGCCTTGTTCACATGCTGAGCGTGCCGGTGCGCTATCTCTGGCGACCCGGCTATCAGGTCGTGCGCCATAAGGAGCCGCGCCCCGCCATGACGCGAATAGCAGCGGAGTAAGCGATATGGCGACTCTCTATCGGAACCCATCGTTGAAACACGGTCCGGCTCACACCCCCGGACCGGACAGCGGATATAGCGGTTATATCGAGCCGGACACGAGCGTTCCGCCAAAGGCAAGGCCGGTCCTGAACGAAATCTCCGTCAACGGTGTCTCCATCCCGGAGGCTGAGATTCTCGCCGAAGCGCAGAACCATCCGGCAGACACACCGGGAGCGGCGCTGATCGCGGCGGCGCGGGCGTTGGTCGTTCGCGAATTGCTGTTGCAGGAAGCGCAGCGTCTGGAGATCGAAGCGCCCGGAGCCGCAGACACCAATGGCAGCGCGGAAACGCCTGAGGACGGTATGATCCGTTTGCTGATCGAACGCGAAATCTGCGCACCCTCGGCAAAGGAAGAGGAATGCCGCCGCTTTTACGAAAACAATCCGGCGCGGTTCCGTTCCGAGCCGATCTGGGAGGCGCGGCATATATTGCTCGCCGCTTCCTCGGAAAACACGGCGACGCGGGCGACAGCGCGAGAGACGGCGGAACGGCTGATCGCCCATCTGATTCGTGAACCCGCAGATTTTCCTGCCCTCGCCGCCGAATATTCCGCTTGTCCTTCGCGCGAACAGGGCGGCAATCTCGGACAGATTACGCGCGGCTCGACCGTTGCCGAATTCGAAGACGCGCTGGAGGCGATGCGGGAAGGCGAGTTGCTTTGCCGGCCGGTCGAGAGCCGCTTCGGTTTCCATGTTCTCTTTCTCGAACGCAAGATCGAAGGTGCGCAGTTGCCCTTCGAGCATGTCGCCGAACGGATCGCAGGCTGGCTGGAAGCGGCAAGCTGGTCGAAAGCTGTGGCGCAGTACATTGCCTTGCTCGCCGGACGCGCCGGGATTCAGGGCATAGATATCTCTGAATCCGATGGACCTCTCACACAATAGTCCCCTGAGACATTCACATGGTTCATGTGTCAGGGAGCTAACCCACCGTTTTACATTTGCGACGCCCTGCCGGACATTATCCGCAAGCTTGCATGAGCCGCTTGCGGAGAGCGGCGATATCGACTGAGCGGCCTGTGAAAATGTGGAAAGCGTCCAGCCCTTGATGAATGAACAGTTCGTAACCGCTGATTGTTTCCAGACCGCACGTCCTGGCGTCTGTCAGAAACTCCGTCTCGACGGGCGTATAGACTGCGTCGAAGGCCCATCGCTGACTTCCGAGCAACGGTTTCGGAATTGCTGTGCCCGGATGGCCGGTCATGCCAAGCGGTGTGCAATTGACGAGCCCGTCCGCGCCGATCACCGCCTCATCGATGGTTTCAGCGATCGAGACCGTCATTTCGGGAGCGACATGTGCAAGAGCGCGCGCCAGAGCTTCGGCTTTCATGCGATCCCGGTCGAATAGGCGAAGCGCGCTGGCGTCGAGATCGGCCAATGCGAAGCCAATCGCCTTTCCAACCCCTCCAGCACCGGCAATGGCGACGACACCCGGCGTCGAGTCCGGAAACGCGGCGCGAAAGGCAGCGGCAAAACCGGAATAGTCGGTATTGAAGCCGAGCGGTCCTTCCTCTTCAAACAGCACGGTATTGCAGGCGCCAATCGCGGCGACATGCGGATCGTCAATACGCAGGAAGGAGACGACTTGCTCCTTATAGGGATAGGTGACGTTGACGCCGCGATAGCCGCTGGAGCGGCAGTGCTCAAAAACAGCGTCGAAAGTCTGGCCTAGCTCGGCGGGGATCAGCGTGTCGTAACGGATATCCAGACCGCAAAGCTGGCCTGCCAGAGTGTGCAACAGGGGCGACTTCGAGCGTTTGATATTATCGCCGATCAGCCCGAGCCGGATGAATGGCGCCGAAACCATTGTCACCTGTTCCTTCCCGGAAACGTTCAGTTTCTGAACTCGTTGCATGTGATGACTTTATAATCAACATGCATATGGGCTTATAGATGTTGGTAGATCCCAGGTCTTGCGAACTTTGCATGACTGACGGCCAACGGGCGAAGGCGGGACTGGCGGCGATGCAGGGAAGGCATCGCCGCGTGCTTCTCAGCTTATATCGGCTGCACCGGGCGGCCGTTTGCGGCCAATGACCATCGACCGCATAAGATTTTCATTATGGCGGAGGCTTGCAAGGACAACGCCACCGACATGAGCGATCACCATGAACATCGTCAGGCTGGCAAGTGCCCCATGGACGTCCAGAACCCATTGCACACCCCAGAAGGCGTCGAGCGTGGTCATCCAGCCCGTGAGCACAGCACTGGCCAGAGCAAGGATCAGGCCGATGATCATCAGGCCGCCGGCCGGATTATGACCGATGTAACGCCGCTCCTTGCCTTCGATCATCGCTCGTACATATCGGATAACCGTCCCCGGCGAGCGGACGAACTGGCCGAATCGGGCATATTTCGGACCGGCCAGCCCCCACAAAATGCGGAAACCGAGCAAGCCGGCGATGACATATCCGGACCATTCATGAACACTGGCCAGCTCTTCAGACGTCAGCCAGGCAATCGCGAAACTCGCGACGAGGCTCCAATGAAAGATCCGGACAAGCGGATCCCAGACCTTCACAGTCTCCTCATTCATCTCAGTTGCCACCACGCTCAAGGTTCGTAACTTCGAAGGTCTTGGGATCGTAAGCCGCTTCCAGGCGACCGCCCTTATCGTTGACCGCATAGACCTCATAGCAGCCGTCTTCGGCCTTGATCCGTCTCACCTGCCAGCCCGCATCTTCCAGCTTCTTTTGCAGAGCTTCGCGCGGCTGCCAATCGGATACCGGCGCATTGCACTGGCCGGTGGCCAGAGCTGCGCTACTGCCGAGCATACCAAACAGAATTGCCGTAATAAGTGTATGTTTCATTATCACCCTCCTAAAGGTTGCTGATAGGGTGAAACTGCGCCCTCAAGCTGACGCGGAGCTGAAGGCGCGAAGAAATTTGCTTCAGGATACCGTCAGCTTTGTAAGATAGCTGTCGAACCAAAAACCTGGGCAACGAGAGTCCGATGCGGATACTTCTGGTCGAAGATGACGAGGGGCTGGCAGGCGCTGTGCGCGAGCAGATTGCGGCCGACGGCCACGCTGTGGACTGCGTGCACCGGCTTGATGATGCGCAAGACAGTGTCCTGACAGTGACCTATGATCTGATACTTCTCGATCTGATGCTGCCCGATGGCCGCGGCCTTGATTTCCTCAAGCAGCGGCGGAAGGCGGGAGACACCTCGCCGGTAATCATTCTTACGGCACGGGACCAGATTTCGGACCGGATCGCCGGTCTCAACGCCGGGGCGGACGACTATCTCGTCAAGCCGTTCGATCTCTTCGAACTTTCAGCCCGCGTCGCGGCTGTTTCGCGGCGCTATTCCGGCAACCCGAATCCACTCCTGAAACTCGGCACATTGGAGATCGATCTGGCCAGGCGCAACCTCCGCCGCGATGGACGCCCGGTCAATCTCACTGCACGCGAATGGGCACTCTTCGAGGCGCTTATACATCATCCGGGCACGATCCTGTCCAAGTCGCAACTGGAAGACCGTCTTTACACGTTCGATGCGGAAATCGAGAGCAACACGATCGAGGTCCATGTGAGCCGGCTGCGCAAAAAACTTGGACAGGACGTGATCGAGACGGTGCGTGGCGTCGGCTATCGGGCAAAAGCGTGATGAGCAGAGCCACAAGTCTTCAGCGCCGTCTTGGCATCGGTCTCGCCATTGGTGTCACTGTAATGTGGCTGGTCGGCACGCTCGCGGCCGGCATCATTATCCGCCATGAACTCGACGAAGCTTTCGACAGCGCGCTTCAGGAAACCGCGCAACGGTTACTGCCCCTTGCCGTTCTTGACATTATTGGCCGGGACACGGCCACACCGCAAGCGCATCACGTTGCAGCGATAGGCGAGCATGAGGAATTTCTGACCTATCTGGTGCGAGACCGGGACGGGAATATCCTGCTGCAATCGCATGATGCCGACCTGGCGGTCTTTCCCGATAGACCGGCTTACGGTTTCCGCAACACACCGGCTCACCGGCTTTACGGCGAGGCCGCCGTGAGCGGCACGATCTACATCGAAATCGCCGAGCCGCTTGTTCATCGCCGCAAGGCGGCCATGGATGCGACGATCGTCCTGTTTGCTCCGCTACCGATACTCATTCCGTTGAGCCTGCTCGGCGTCTGGTGGCTTGTCCAACGCGGCATGAGGCCGGTTCTGGCATTCAGAACTGAAATCGAAGGCCGTGGCGAAGGCAACCTGTCACCGCTTTCCAGCACACAATTGCCCACCGAGATCGCCCCCATTGCCGAAGCGGTCAGCCTCCTGATGGAGCGCCTGCGGCGAGCGCTTGAGGCCGAACGCAGCTTTGCGGCAAACAGTGCTCACGAACTCCGTACACCGATTGCGGCAGCGCTTGCGCAGACACAGCGCTTGATCGCCGAAGTCCCGGAAGGGGCGATTCATGATCGTGCCCGACAGCTGGAGAAATCGCTGCGTCAGCTTGCGCATCTGTCGGAGAAGCTGCTTCAGCTCGCTCGGGCGGAAGGCGGCGGCCTGATCTCGGAGACGCCTCAGGATCTCCTGCCGGTTCTGACGCACCTTGCCGATGAGTTACGGCAGCGTCCGAAGACCGGCAACCGCCTGCATTTGGAATGCAACGATCGACCGGCGTTATATTCACAAATCGATACTGATGCGTTCGCTATCCTGATGCGCAATCTGATCGAGAATGCCCTGGCGCATGGGCAAGCCGATGGAACGGTCAGCGTTTCAGTAACCAGCGAAGGGGCAATCCGCGTCATAAACACGGGGAATGCAATCCCGTCCGAGACGCTGGCGCGGCTCAAGGAGCGTTTCGCGCGCGGAAGCCGGGCTGGCAAAGGCTCGGGACTGGGGCTCGCAATCGCTGACATGATTGCGACTGGTGCGGGCGGCCGCCTCAACCTGATCTCACCGGCGACCGGCAGAGAGGATGGATTCGAGGCCGCTTTCTATCCGCCAAAACCGAGATCAGCGCAGCCATCCTCCGATGGTGAATGATGACGAGAAGTCTTGGCCCCGCACGCTACCTCATTGACCGCATTGTCTCGTGAATGTTGACGTCGGACAGTCAGCATCTACACCGAAATCTGCCCTATCGCCTTGGAATTCCTTTGGGTCTGATCTGCTTTTTCTGCGCGGCGATGCGGAACGGTGCGTTGGCGGCGCCATAACCCTGATAGCCCTCTTTACGCTCGACGATCTCAAAGAAGAAACCTTCGCCGTAATTGCGGCTGTAGAGCTGGAAATATTCGCCGTTGTCGTCGCGGTCATAGAGAATATTCCCGGCGCGCAGACGGTCGGCCAGTGCAGGCTCCAGGCCGAAGCGGGCTTCCAGGTCGTCATAATAGTTTGGCGAAATCGGCAGAGGTGTGAAACCCTTTTGCCTCAAAACTTCAGCGGCTGAGAAGATATCATTTGCCGCAAAAGCGATATGCTGCACGCTGGAGCCGAAGCTTTCGGCGATGAAATGGCC
>CAYOUP010000204.1:0-6699 GCA_964407125.1 uncultured Hyphomicrobiaceae bacterium
AATAATTCTCTCACGAAATAGATATAATTATAGAAGTATATATCAATTTCTCTGAATCGTACCATCTGTTTGTATTCTGGTTTCCTATGATGTTCAACTTTTGCACGCAAAGAACCTTCGACAAAGCCATAATCACACTCAGAACTGCCATGAGCAAAATTGTTGACTTTAAGATTCTCAATAAGGATTGTCCACTAGCCCGTCGACAAGACACATCTCTTCCTACAACCCAGTCATCGATTATCGGTATTAGAATGATAAATATTACACTATCTCCTCGAGCTACTCTATCGCATGCAAAGAGAAGATTAAATTTCTCGGCACCGAGAAAATTGCTACTTCCCTACTACTTTATAATTGTGTATTGCAGGTTAGATCTTTTTCTTCTCCTTTATGAGGAGATCAATTTGCGTATGAAGAACATTTTTGTGGTGCATAAAGATTTCGTACAATATCCAGTTATCTTCTACAGTTTCTGTCAGATCAACTGTATTTAACGAACGATTTGAGAGACTTTGACATCTTTGGGTAGATCTAACAGTTTAAGACGTCTATCTACGTAGCTTACGCTCTTACCAATTTTCGAAGCCAGTTCACTTACACCCCCCAACCAAAGTTTCTTACATATTTATTGAACGCCTCTGCCTCTTCAAGAGCTGTGAGGGTTTTTCTTTGAATATTCTCTATCAGTGAAACTTCATATGCCTCCCCATCGTTTAGAGATACGATATGACAGCCGACATTCCAGCCGAGCAACTTACATGCAGATAGCCTTCTGTTGGCAGCTACGATCTCATAACAATCATACTTCGATCTAACAATGATCGGTTGCAATAACCCTTTATTTTTGATTGATTCGGCAAGATCGTGTAGTTGGTCAGGAGTGTCATACCGATGTTTTGGTTCAGGGGGTGATCGGATTTTGCAGATTTCAACATCTTCGATCATTCCAAGTTAGATGTGGAGATCTCCTGAATTCAATGCTATAGAAGAATGCTGGAGACAGGGAAAATATGATTTACTTGTATCAAGATACTATCCAAAATTTGAAGATTTCAGACGTGTTATAGCCAACTATTACAGAACAAGACGTTTCAAATTAAACATAGTCAGATATCTATCCAGGAGTGTAAGTTAGCGAACTAATGTTATTGAGTTTAGATTCGATCCATAAGTTAAGATTTTGTTCCTAAACATCGTCGTTGTTTCTGTTCGTAGATTGTTCCATTTCTTCTATCCAACACTTCCAGTTGTTATCACAATTCTCATCTATCCATGTCTGCCAATGAACTTTCTCGCCCTCGTTCCATTCTATGGCTTTCACTCCTATCCACTTTTCCCTAATATCCCCGAGCTCAAACTTTGGCATTGGTGGTTCTGGCAGTTCATCATCTTCGCCTAGCACTTTGTAATTATTGTGGGGGCACTGCTTTCCTATGGTTCTGAATTGTGGATCCTCCAAATCCATTCGTCCAGATTTGAACGGAATGAAATGTATATTGCAACAGGCGTTGTACTCACTATCTCTGTGGTTAGCTCCTTTGAGTTATAGAGATATAGTTTCTCTATCTCTGTCCGGGACATGCACTTTGAAGTGACCCGTAACCTCTATCGCAGTGTATGATGTTTATGATGCTTCCATCCCAGTCAGTTCGTATTTCCCATTCCCTTCTATAGTCACCGTCCTGCTCTACATTTCCACCGCCTATTGTTAACAAATCGCTGTTGTTTTCAGATAGTATTATTTTTCTGAAATTGTAGGGTTTCAAATCAGAGTTCTTAAAGTATACATCTGTATCCATTCGACTTGTTCGAGTATCAAAGTATGCAGATACTGGCAACACAATATCCTTCTCTTTTGTTACGATTACGTAGATATCGTCATTTGGTTAGCTGGTACTTCATCTAAATTTCCCTTGCCTGAAGTAGGAGATCTTGTGGAGGTCACAGGGGCATACGGTATAGATATCAGAGAAGGAGGTCATGCGGAGATACGTCCTACGACTACAATGTCTAAAATTTCCTCAGAAAAACTTAGATGATACAATTTAAGTACTATTACTTATTAGTACAGTATGGGGGTAGCCTGAGCAGTTTCAAATTATTCTTCAGTATGTTATCGACCTTATCCCCTACGGGTTGTTCAATCTTTCTATATGTCATATTCTTGTTTTCAGAGATAACAATCGTGATCCTCCAGTGCTTCTATGATAAGGAATGAAGTCAAGGAGATCTACTACTAAAAAAGATAACAGATAAAGATATCGCATATGAAACAGATGAAAATGATGAAGAAATGACGGTATGATAGCAGTAACTTCAGAAGATTACTATCATCTTCTCTTTACCTAATAATGGTAACGTTACTGGAATAGAAAAGCTTTAAGTTATAGATATATGTTACTATATGCAGAATTTACTTTTTGAACTAATATGCCTGAGCCCGCTGGCCCGATAAGGTATAAGGGAGGCGGAACTGTGGGGAAATAGAGTGACAATAATATAGCAGATGACACTACCATTGAAAGATAGTATACTACCTGGAACGAGTCTTTGCTGCTTACTGGAAGACCAGTATGCCTGAAACTATCCAGGTTGGATTGCCATTCTCTGAGAAAGTAAATCCATGAGCCCATCCTAGGCTGATATTTCGATCATTATTATGACTAGTAGAATGGAAAGACGGACCTACTCAGTCCAGGTAATTTTCTCCAAAAATAGTATTACAACTGCAGGTATTGTTAAATACCTCCCTCCTCTGTCATCATATCACAATGATCCCGTTAATGGAGCAAGACTATGACCTAGAAAGTGAAAAGCTAGCAGTCGAAGAATTATTGAATAGGAGACAAGTGCCAAAAAAAAGCAATAACAATTTGCTTATTGAAACGTGGAATATCCAGCATCTTGGGTCTAAGGGATCGAGAATGAGGAGGAGACAAGACCATGAACTAATTGCTGAACTCATCAGGCCTTTTGACGTAATCGCCATACAAGAAGTAAAGCCCGATCTTTGGGGGATTAAAGAAATCATGGAATCATTAAATGATTCATTTAAGATGATTACCACCGATGTGGGAGGCAATTATGAACGACTTGTATACATTTATGATTCGTCTAGAGTAAAAACAAGGGAATTATTTGCAGAGCTGGCAGTACCAGAATCAGACCGCGAAAAATACGACCCTCCAGATATTAATAGAAAGTTCAAAGGTTTCAATCGCAATCCGTTTCTAGTCTCCTTTGAGCGAAAAGGTCTATCCTTTACACTAGCAAATGTTCACGTATATTTCGGAGATGAGTCAGGTGTTGAATATTTGAAACGATTAGTAGAGGTTTATGCTCTAGCAAAATGGGCAGATGACCAAATACACAGCAGCAACTCATATGATAAAGATATAATATTGATAGGAGATATGAACGTCCCAAAGATGGATCAATCCGATCTTGTGTACATCCAACTAACCAGATTTGGTTATGAACCGACTAGCTGGTCTACCAAAGTGGGAACGAACCTCTCTGGAACTGATCACTATGATCAGATTGCAATTTCTCCTGAAATTGATCCAGATTTGAGCCGATCTGGTGAAGGGGTTCTTAATTTTGATAAATATCTATTCAAGAGAATATGGGAAGAAAATAATCTTGATTCTCATTCAGAATCGGATATGAAAAAATGGCGAGAGTACTGTGAAGCGAGGATCTCGGATCATAGGCCACTTTGGGTTGAATTTAGTTAGTCTTCAAATCGGAAGAGATCGGTTCGTTAAGATAGGGGGTCAATATTGCGTATTCATAGATCGAATTCATCGTCACCTTCCGCCTTAATTGATTGTCTGACAATTATAAACATACCTTCCCACTATATTAAGTCCTCTACGTAGATTATTCTGCTTGATTAGAAAGTACCGAAAGCACCTTTCACCAAATGGCGAGTTATACCGGATTTCTCTAAGTAATACTAATGTGTCTATTGCACATGTCAGAGAAGAAAGACCGAACTACGTCAACCGTAGTTAAGAGGCTTTCTTCTTCATTTTCGCTGCTGCAACATTTGGTGTCCCAAGAGTCCTCGTAGTCCAGTATCTTCTGGCAGATTCTGCATTTGCAGGAACGTCCCATGCTTCTGTGACGAAGGATACAAATGTTATTTAAGTTACAAACTCGTCAATAGAATCAAAATGTTCTACCTTTGACTGATGGCCATGATACATTTGGTACATTTAGCAATACGGGATCTGCGGTTAATATCGCGGCCCCTGGAGTCAATATTCTTTCGACGTACAACGGAACAGAATATGCATTAGAAAGCGGCACAGTCCCAGGTCTACAAAAAGGTGTAATTCAACAAGTTTATCAACATCCATAAGGAAGCGGCATTATGCCATATAGAGTGAAGGGTTTTGGGTGGAGAAGGGATTTTAACGATCCCAGAGACTTCACCCCAGAAAGAGGTGATGTAAGAAAAATTATGACAGGAAATGACAGCAGGAATCTCAGACTTACTGCTTCAGTGCTACCATCAAGAATTGATTATAGGGAATGGTGTTCTCCAATTGAGGATCAGGGCCAGATTGGAAGTAGTACTGCGAATGCCGGGGTAGGAATGTACGAGTACATGGAAAGAAGAGCATTCGGAAAGCATTTTGATGGTTCACGGCTATTCCTGTATAAAGCAACGAGATTGTTAATGGGAGAGGAGGGACAAGGCGACTCTGGCGCATATATCCGTACTATGTTAGGTGCAATACGACTTTTTGGTATTCCAAACGAAGATTTCTGGCCCTACACAGATCATCCAACAGAATTTGATCGTATGCCAGATGCATGGCTTTGGGCGTTAGGCCAAAGTTTTCAGTCAATCAAATACTTTCGATTAGATTATTCTGCTGACGGGAATGAGAATATACAACGAATGAAGGAAAATGTTGCAAAAGGTTACACCCTAAATTTTGGATTCATTGTATTTGATTCGTACACAGACGCGAGAACAAATGGAGGAGTGTTCCCGTATCCATCCATGAGCGGCGCGAATTATTCGGAATCGACTGTAGGAGGTCATTGTATCGCAATAGTAGGCTATGATGATGGCAAGGAGTCCACAAATCCGAGAGACGGGAATACTAAAACTGGATGTTTTCTAATTAGAAATTCTTGGGGCGAAGATTGGGGAGATAAAGGCTATGGATGGATTCCATATGAATACTTCAAGTTAAACTGGAACGGGGACGTACTTGCTGACGACGTTTGGACAATTACTCGCATGGAATGGGTGGATACTGGACGATTTTTCTTCTAAGATGTGTTTCATCTCTGTCTTAGATCAGTCACTCTCTGGATGGAAACAAAGAAATGGAAACACCATATTCCTAAAGTCCTGATACATGGATACGCTCAGGACCGCAGCGTGTGGAACCAATGGATCCAATGGTTAGATGGTGATAATTTTTTGGAAGTCTATCCTATTGTATTCGAACATGAAGATGAATGCGGGTCTGCTCAACAACATGCTGGAGAATTAACCGGTATCAGACAGAATTCTAGAAGATACACTCAGTAGACAGGTGGACATAGTGGCCCATAGTAAGGGTGGACTGGATGCAAGGGGATATTTGGCAATGGGCACAGACAAAGTTGCTATTGGCTCCAACACAAAAAGTAATACTCGCGAATTATATATGGATTTCTCTACTTGGGGCGAGGTTCAAATCGTCTTATACTTATCGAAGACCCTTTCTAATACTGTCCTCTTGAATAGTATTTGTTATAGCATATGGATTGTGTCTTATACTTACTGTCAACACAACTTGCCAGACAAGATCAAGTTTCACTATAGTAGAATCAAAGGATTTTTTCCCTATGAAACCTTATTCTACATCTTGTTTTTGAGGATTATAGAATGAAAGATTTTTCTCCAGATTTATAACTGACTTATCGGAAATGCCAAGAACTTATGTAAGTATGAGGAGAATGTATTTACCTCTGAAACTCCTTTGTTATGTTCCATATATTTTCCACATCCTTGATCATCAATAGTATTCTGCATCAATATTTTCTTTGCAAATTCTTTTCAATATTAACATCGTTTACGTACTACTAGGTAAAGATCTTGGCGTACACTATATTTTGGTTAAAGTATCTAAAACATCTGACTATCCATATTCTATGCCACGTCATTCAGATCCATTCTGTCCCGAAAATATCATCAACAAAAATTGCTCAAGAATTCATACAGCCATTGAACATAAAATATGTAAAACATAATATTTCGAAGGAAGATAGAACATTGTATATTGTGTTTATAAATGATATATGATATGGTTACTAGGACTGAGTTACTAGATGAATTTGTTATATTTGTTGGAGAAAGACATAGTCCATCTGGAGGAAGACTTCCTGCAGATTTGTATATTGCTGCTAAATCCCTTGCTGCTGTATATTGCTGCTGAATCCAGTCAGTTAAAAATAATGGCTACCTATTAGGAATGCTGGTTCCTCTGTTCACGAATAATCTTACCTTCTTCCCATGTCGTTGGACGAGGTGCATCAAAGCGGATATGACGGCCACGACTTTATTATGGTCTGGCTCTTATGCTGGGTTTTACCGGTCGATCATCAATAAAAGCTCACCTGCTCTTAGTTGCATCTACGTTATGAACATGTGTAGAAACATTGAACCCGAAATTTAGGTTAGTTGGG
>CAYOUP010000205.1:0-6691 GCA_964407125.1 uncultured Hyphomicrobiaceae bacterium
CGTAATTGTCGACCGCGCGAGTGCCTCGATTTCCTCGGGCGCACCGGTCAACTCCTGAACGCGCTCGACCTCGGCTTCGAAATAGTCGTCATTGGCCGTGAAATGCTTGATCGTTGCACGCGACGTGCCCTCGACGAGCACCTTCACAGTCCCGTCAGGCAGCTTCAGAAGCTGAAGGACCGAAGCCAGGGTGCCCATCTCATAGATGGCATCGGATTCCGGATCGTCGTCGGCGGCGTTCTTCTGCGCGACAAGCAGAATTTGCTTGTCCGTCTTCATGACCTCATCGAGCGCATTGATCGACTTTTCGCGTCCGACGAACAGCGGCACGATCATATAGGGAAAAACAACGATGTCTCGCAGCGGCAGAACCGGAAATGTGTCTGGATTGCCCTGACCTTCGGTATTTATGGTATTTTTGTCCGTCATTAAGGGTCTCCCGAACATGGCTCTAACGCTCAATCTAAAGATCGCTTTCTGTCTGCCATATGAACAAACATAAGCTGAAATAAATTGCGGCGCCGTCCACGCCGTGTTTCTGGGGTGGTAGGAGATTGCAGATCCAACCTCCCGTGATCAGGCATTTAAGTGGCAATAGGCGCTTTGAAAATCAACCTATGCTGATCCCTTATGTTTCGCGGCCGCCACTTTCGCGCATCTAGCGGCCTGCTTACGCGCTGGACTCACCCGCACGCTCGGAATAGATCCGCAACGGCTTGGCCTTGCCCTCAACGACTTCGGGGCTGATAACGATTTCCTCGACCCCCTTGAGACTCGGCAGTTCATACATGCTGTCAAGCAGGATTGCCTCGAGGATGGAACGCAGACCGCGCGCGCCCGTCTTGCGCTCGATCGCTTTCTTGGAGATGGCTATCAGCGCTTCGTCGGACAGGGTCAGGCGAACATCTTCCATATCGAACAGGCGCTGATATTGCTTGAGAAGCGCATTTTTCGGCTCCTGCAGGATCTGCACCAGGGCCCCCTCATCCAGATCTTCAAGTGTCGCCAGAACAGGCAGACGGCCGACAAATTCCGGAATTAGGCCAAATTTCAGGAGATCTTCCGGCTCGACATGGCGGAAGATCTCGCCGGTCTTACGGTCATCAGGCGATACGACGTCGGCGCCAAAGCCGATGGCCGTGCTGCGGCCACGCTGTGCAATGATCTTTTCAAGGCCGGAGAACGCACCGCCGCAGATGAACAGGATGTTCGTCGTGTCAACCTGAAGGAATTCCTGCTGCGGATGCTTGCGGCCACCCTGCGGAGGCACGCTTGCAACTGTGCCTTCCATGATTTTCAACAGCGCCTGCTGCACGCCTTCACCAGAGACGTCGCGCGTGATCGACGGATTGTCGGACTTGCGGCTGATCTTGTCGACCTCGTCGATATAGACAATACCGCGCTGGGCGCGCTCGACGTTGTAATCGGCGGACTGGAGCAGTTTCAGGATGATATTTTCCACATCCTCGCCAACATAACCGGCTTCGGTCAACGTCGTCGCATCCGCCATTGTGAATGGCACATCGAGAATGCGGGCAAGCGTCTGGGCAAGCAGGGTCTTGCCGCAGCCGGTCGGGCCGATCAGCAGAATGTTGGACTTCGCCAGCTCGACATCATTGTTTTTCGCTGCGTGATTGATTCGCTTGTAGTGGTTGTGAACGGCAACCGAGAGGACGCGCTTGGCATGGCTCTGCCCGATGACATAGTCGTCGAGAATTGTGCAAATCTCGGCGGGTGTGGGAACGCCATCACGAGATTTTACGTAGGAGTTCTTATTCTCTTCGCGAATGATATCCATGCAAAGTTCGACGCATTCATCGCAGATGAACACAGTCGGGCCTGCGATCAGCTTGCGAACTTCGTGCTGGCTTTTCCCGCAGAATGAGCAGTAGAGAGTGTTTTTGCTGTCTTTTCCGTTCGCATTGGCCATTCGATTACCTCAATTCTCCGTTTGAAGCTGCCAGGCTTGCGGACCGGCAAGCATACAAACGCCCACATTTGCGGACGAGCCCGAATTCGCCATAACCAAGCTCTTGCCCCATGCTATTCCGGTAATCATCAAGATTTTTCTAATAGCGCAGCAAAGCCGCATTATGGAATCGATCCGAAACAGTGCTTGAGAAGATTTATGGCTGGAACGCTTTGGGTACAAAACCGACTCCTGAACCGTTACACCTTACGGACTGACAACTCATGATCGTCACGTCAGTCCCCACACTACTCCCGACCCGGGCGCGAAACGGTATTGTAACTGCCGTTCCAATAACCGGTCTTTACATTTTCCTCACCATTCGCCGAATTAGTCAAGAAGCGAAACCTACTCGCTACCCGTCTCTTTATCCGGCAATTCGCGTTTGTTTATGACCTTGTCGATCAGACCGAACCGCACGGCTACATCGGCGGTCATGAAATTATCGCGCTCAAGGGCTTCCGATATCACTTCCACCGGCTGTCCGGTGTGTTTTGAATAAATTTCGTTAAGGCGTTGACGCACCGAGAGAATTTCCTGCGCATGCCGCTCGATATCGCTGGCCTGGCCCTGAAAGCCCCCGGAGGGCTGATGCACCATGATCCGGGCATGAGGCAGAGCGAAACGCATTTCGGGCTCGCCTGCAGTCAGCAGCAGCGATCCCATCGAGGCGGCCTGGCCGACACAAAGCGTCGCAACGGGCGGGCGAATGAATTGCATCGTATCGTAGATTGCCAGCCCCGACGTCACTACTCCGCCGGGAGAGTTAATGTACATCGAGATTTCTTTTTTCGGATTCTCGGCCTCGGCATAAAGCAACTGCGCGACCACCAGCGAAGCCATATGGTCTTCGACCGTGCCGGTCACGAATATGATTCGCTCCTTCAGCAGGCGCGAATAAATATCATAGGCCCTCTCACCCCGGTTCGTCTGCTCGACAACCATTGGAACGAGTGTGGACATGTAAAAATCGACTGGGTCACGCATTTTTTGCTCCGAATTCACTGACCGGCTGACGCATCGAAACGGCAAGCTCGGTGATTCGAGTTAATCAATTCTATCCGATCTATCCGAATTTGAATTCTTATGTGGCGCATTGAATGGTGTTTTCTATGACACCGGAAAAATTCAAACCGGCTTTTCCAAGCTTTGAGCTTCGCGCATCAACGGAGGCAGCGTCAGTGTAGGCGCGCCAGCGTTTCATTTGCTTACAAATTTTCGAGAGCGGACGGTCAGTGATCGTGATCGCAATGCTCACCATGTTCATGGTCGTGATCGTGATCGTGATCGTGATGATCATGGTCATGACCGCCGAACAGTTCCTTCGGCGTAACCGTCTTCTCGTTTACCTTGACGAGTTCGAGAGCGAAATCGACAACCTTGTCCTCGAAAAGCGGCATCCGCAGCTCCAGCTCGGCATTCGGGTTCTTCTTGTAGAACTCGACGACCTGACGCTCCTGCCCCGGATATTGCCTTGCCTGCTCCAGAACGGCGCGGCGTACTTCCTCGTCGTTGACGCTAATTTCATTGTTGCGGCCGATTTCGGACAGCACCAGCCCAAGCCGCACCTTACGCTCTGCTTCAGTGCGGTATTCCTCACGGACTTTCTCCTCCGTGGTATCCTGATCCTCGAAGGTCTTCTCGTTCATTTCCATGCGCCGGGTCAGGTCGCGCCACATATTTTCGAACTCGCTTTCGACGAGCGAGGGGGGGAGTTCGAAACTGTGCGCCTTGTCCAGAGCGTCGAACAGGGAGTCCTTGGCCTGCCTGCGGGAAGCCTGTGAAAATTCTTTGGATATCTGCTCGCGCAGCGCGTTCTTCAATTTGTCGAGCGACTCCAGTCCGAGCGACTTTGCAAATTCGTCATCTGCCTCGGGAACGCGCGGTGCGGCGACTTCCTTGACCTTGGCGTCGAACTCGGCATCCTTGCCTGCCAGATGCGCCGCCTGATATTGCTCGGGGAACGTCACCTTGACGACACGCTCCTCACCTGCCTTAGCACCGAGAAGCCCGTCCTCGAATCCTGGAATAAATCCGCCCCGACCGATAACGATCGGCGCATCTTCCGCGGCACCGCCCTCGAATGGCTCGCCATCAATCTTGCCGACAAAATCGATGGTCACGCGATCGTCTTTCTCGGCCCCGCCTTCCTTGGCGTCATAAACGACATTCGATTGCCGCACCCGGTCAAGCGCATCATTCACTTCTTTGTCATCGACCTCGGCGACAGGACGCTCGACTTCAAGTGTCTTGAGATCGGCGAGTTCGAATTTCGGCAGAACCTCGAAGATCATCGTATATTCGAGGTCGTGTTCGCCGCCGATGATCTTTTCCACCGTTCCTTCGTCTTCCGGCAGCTTGATGTCGGGCTGCACGGCCGGGCGTTCATCACGGTCGGAAATGGCCTTGGAGCTGGTTTCGACAACGGCCTGCTGAACGACCTCGGACATGATCGAGGGGCCATAGACCTTCCTCAGATGGGTTTTCGGCACCTTGCCGGGTCGGAATCCGTTGATCCGGACCTTGTCCTTGATGTCTTCCAGTTTCTCGTTCAGGCGCGAGTCGAGTTCGCCAGCGGCGATCACCACTTTCAGTTCACGTTTCAGGCCGTCGGACAGGATTTCGGTGACTTGCATTTCAATTCTTACTTTCGAAGTTTGTGCGGCTGGCTAATCGTTCCTAAATATGCAGCGCCGAATATTTGGTGCGGGCGGAGGGACTTGAACCCCCACGGCTTGCGCCACCAGAACCTAAATCTGGCGTGTCTACCAATTCCACCACGCCCGCTTGACTGTTGCGCTACCGGTTTGGTGACGCTCTATAGCACAGCGTTTTTCGCCGCGGCTATAGCTTAAATGTTATAAATATGCTTCGCATGGTGCTCTAACAATACGAAGCCGCAAAGATATGGAGTGTTCCGGGGTGGACATAGCATCATCTGTTCTCGACGCAATAGGCAATACACCGCTGATTAAGCTGAAGGCAGCTTCGGAGGAAACAGGTTGCGAAATTCTCGGAAAAGCCGAATTCATGAATCCCGGGCAGTCGGTCAAGGACCGTGCGGCTTTGTTCATCATTCAGGACGCAATCAGGAAGGGTCAGCTTCGCCCCGGTGGCACCATTGTTGAGGGAACCGCGGGCAATACCGGCATTGGCCTGGCGGTAGTCGCCAATGCCCTCGGTTTCAGGACCGTGATCGTCATTCCGGAAACGCAATCGCAAGAGAAGAAGGACGCATTGCGGCTGCTTGGTGCGCAGCTCGTCGAGGTTCCGGCTGTCGCCTACCGCAATGACAATAATTATGTGAAATACTCACAGCGCCTTGCCGAGAAACTTGCCGAGACCGAACCGGCGGGTGCGATCTGGGCGAATCAATTCGACAATGTCGCCAATCGCGAAGGCCACACCCAGACGACTGCAGAGGAAATCTGGGCGCAGACCGGCGGCAAGGTCGACGGCTTCATCTGCGCGGTCGGAACGGGCGGCACGCTTGCCGGCGTTTCGATGGGCCTGAAAGCGAAAAATCCCGGCATCACCATCGGCCTCGCTGACCCGCACGGCGCGGCGCTCTACAGCTATTACACCGAAGGCGAGCTGAAGTCGGAAGGCTCCTCTATAACGGAAGGCATCGGTCAGGGACGAATCACTGCCAATCTTGAAGGCATTCAGGTCGACAAGGCTTACCGGATTTCTGATGCGGACGCCGTCGCTCGCGTGTTCCAGATCTTGGCGGATGAAGGCATGTGCCTTGGCGGTTCCAGCGGCATCAATGTCGAAGGTGCAATCCGGCTTGCCCGCGATCTTGGCCCCGGCCATCGGATCGTGACGGTTCTTTGCGACTACGGTACGCGCTATCAGAGCCGCCTGTTCAATCCGGCTTTCCTTCGCGAGAAAGAGCTGCCCGTTCCTGAGTGGCTTGAAGAAAGGGTTTCCGTGCCCAACGTGTTCGTGTAGCAAGGTTCCGCAAGCTTAACTCGCCCTTTGGAGGCTTCTGCGAAATACCAATTTGTCGCCCCGGATGGAGCGCAGCGGAAGTCCGGGGGCCATTGAACGTGCAGCTAATGCTACGCCGCATTGATAGGTGAGTGGATCCCGGATAAGTGCTACGCACTTTCCGGGACGACATTATGGTTTTTCGGCAATATGCAGAAGTCTCCACCGGGAGAGGGAGATTGGAAGAGGCCAAAATGACTGCGTCGACGAACTGGCTCGTTTCAACCGATTGGCTCGAAGCACGATTGGGAGCAGCCGATCTTGTCGTGCTCGACAGCTCGTTTCACCTGCCGAATGCCGGCCGCGACGCCGAACAGGAATATCGCGAGACGCGGATACCCGGCGCGCAATTTTTCGACATTAACGGCGTTGCCGATCAGGCAACAGACCTACCGCATATGCTGCCCTCGCCTGAAGAGTTTAACGGCCATGTGCGCGCTATGGGCATTAGTGGCAATTCGCGCATCGTCGCTTACGACACGACGAACTTGTCGGGCGCGGCGCGCGTTTGGTGGACATTCCGCGCCATGGGCTTCGACAATATCGCGGTCCTCGACGGCGGCTTCCAGAAATGGCGACGCGAAGAGCGGCCCGTCGAGACCGGAGAGCCGGAGTTGCCGGAGCCGGGGGATTTTGTTGCATCCTTGAGAGCGGACCGCGTGCGCAGCCATGCTGAAGTCGAGGGCTTGATCGGCAGCGGCATGCAGATTGCCGATGCGCGCTCCGCCG
>CAYOUP010000206.1:0-6683 GCA_964407125.1 uncultured Hyphomicrobiaceae bacterium
TGCAGTGAATTAAGGGAAATTAGCGCACATTGTCCCGTGTCTGCGACACACCAATACATGATGCATCGCGCACGGGACCACTTGGTCAGATCTTCTGATTATATTCGCCAACTTCCGGATAGGTCGAAAGGTGCTCGTCGATCTCCTTGAAGATCGCGCGCATGTTTTCCTCAGAGGTCGGACTTTCTACGACGACGACCAGCTCTGGCTTGTTCGAAGAGGCGCGCACCAGCCCCCATGTGCCGTCTTCCAGCACGAGCCTGATGCCGTTGACAGTGATCACGTCGCGAATGTGTTGCCCGGCTAGCGTGCCGCCGCTATCGGCAATACCCTTGAAATGCGCGATAACCTTGTCAACCACATCATATTTGACCTCATCGGCGCAATGCGGGGACATGGTCGGCGCCTGCCAGGTTTTGGGCAGTGCGCGCTCGAGATCGGCAAGCGTCTTGCCCGGGTTGCGGTCCATCATGTCGAGAATAGCGAGCGCCGAGATCAGGCCGTCATCGTAACCGCGCCCGAATGGCGGGCTGAAGAAGAAATGGCCGGATTTCTCGAAGCCGACCGAAGCGCCATGTTCGTGGCTGTAACGTTTGATGTAGGAATGGCCGGTCTTCCAGTAATCGGTTGTGGCGCCATTGGCCTTCAGAACCGGATCGGTCAAGAAAAGACCGGTCGATTTCACATCGACGACGAATTTCGCATTGGGCTGAAGGCTGGAAATGTCGCGCGCGAGCATGACGCCGACGCGGTCCGCGAAGATTTCACGCCCCTCATTATCGACGACGCCGCAGCGGTCGCCATCGCCGTCAAAGGCAAGACCGACATCCGCCCCGTTTTCCAGCACCGTGTCCCGGACGCTGTGCAGCATCGCCATCGCTTCCGGGTTCGGATTATAATGCGGAAAGCTGTGATCGAGATCGCAATGCAGCTTGATGACCTCGCAGCCGATCGCTTCGAGCACTTGCGGCGCGTAGGCACCCGCCGTACCGTTGCCGCAGGCGGCGACAATCTTGATGCGGCGCTTGAGCTTGTCGCGATTGGTCAGGTCGGCCATGTAGCGCTCGGCCAGATCCTCGACATAATGATAGACGCCGCGGCCCGGCATGTCGAAATCGCCGTTGAGCACGATTGTCTTGAGTTCGGTCATATCGTCGGGGCCGAAGGTCAACGGGCGCTCCATGCCCAGCTTGATCCCGGTCCAGCCATTGTCATTATGGCTGGCCGTCACCATCGCGACGCCTTCGACCTCAAGCTCGAACTGGGCAAAATAGGCCATCGGCGAAAGCGCGAGGCCAATGTCAAAGACTTCCGCGCCGCCCGCAAGCATGCCGGTGATCAGCGCTTCCTTGATGGCCGATGAATAGGAGCGGAAATCATGCCCTGTCACGATACGGACCGGAACGCCCCGGCGGCGCATCACGCTCGCCAGCCCCGCCCCGATCGCCTGCATTCCCATGAGGTTGACTTCCTGCGGAAAAAGCCAGCGCGCGTCATATTCGCGAAAACCGGTCGGTTTGATAAAGGGCAGCCGTTCAAAATCGGCGGTGTTGGGTACGAGATCGGTTCTGGGGGTCGGAAACATGAAAGTCCTCAAGAATTTGCAGCTTGCAGAGCACAAGCGCGGGCCCATTCCAGCCTGTCGATCGGTATATGCCGGTCAATGCGGGGCGATGCGCCCGGCGCTGGAACAATGACAGCGAAGCTTACGATTTTTACGATTTAGCACAATTTGGACGAATGTTTCGCTGCCGGCGTGTCAATGTTGCACAATATTCAGCGAGTTTCCGCTCAGCTCAAAGCCCGAAAGGCGTTTGATGAAGCTCATGCCCAGCAAATTCTGAGGCATCTTGCCCGGTTCGGCAACCACCGCCTCAACATTATGCAGCACGATACTGCCAATGCGAAGATAGTCGATCGAAACAGGCGCAACGCGCGCGATGCCATTTGCCGTGCTCGACTGGCTGGTAAACTGCAGGTCCTTCGCGGCAAGACCAATACGCTGCGCCGTTTCATAGTTCAGCGCAACATAGGTCGCGCCGGTATCGGTCAGGAGCTCAACCTTGACGCCGTTGATTTCCGCCTGGGCAACGAAATGGCCGTAATCATTGGCCGTCAGCTTGACGCGCCGCTCTGGCCGGGAAATGCGATTGACGAGATCCTCAAGGCCGGTCGTATCCGTCGGGCGGAGGCCCGCTGTCTTCATCAACCCCTCGTTGGACTCAGCGGGCGCTGGGTTAGGGATCGAATGGGTGATGTCGCTATTGGCAGAGCGGGATAATGCATCTCCGACGATGCTGGCCTGCAATTTCGGCCAGCCGTGCTCAAGCGCGCGGTAGGTGTCCTCAAAGAAATAAAAGCTGAAAATCGCCGTGCCTGCAACAGCCAGCCAAAGACCGGCCTCCCTGAACGCACGCCGCATCCCGCCCCAGAATGCCATGCCCCTCGTCTCCTGAATCCGTCAATGCGTGCGAAAAGTTCCGACCGGCAAGGCCCTCAACTCAACCACGAAGCTCCAAAAAATCACCTGAGAACTCATATGAGCGCAAACGGCTTAAAAAACTCATACCAAGCAGGCTTTGATGGAGACTTCCCGGCTTTGCAACGAGCGTTTCGACACCGGAGACGTTAACAGAACCGACAGCAACATTGTCCAGATAGATGCGCGCAGCTTCCGACGAGCCGTTCGCGGTCTGGACATTGACGGAATAACGGAGATCGCGGGTCCGTATGCCAAGGCGCTTGGCGTCTTCATGGCTGAGGACGACCGTCGACGCCCCCGTATCCACGATCATTTCTATGGGCAAGTTGGAGATTTGCGCCTTGACGACGAAATGGCCACCCCAGCCTTTTTTGATCCGGACAGCTTCAGCGCCATAGCTGCGGGTGACATTGATCTGCGTGCCGCGCGGGCTCAACTCGCCGACAACGCGATCGGCGACGAGGGCAAGTTCGGCCCGATAGGAATAGAGGCCCACAAGGACAAGCATGACCGCCATCCAGCCGGTCAAATGCTTGAATGCCTGGAGAAATCGGCCACGCGCCGATGAGAGGGTCCCGGCGAGAAAAACGAGGATCGCGGCGCCATAAACAACCCGCGCAAAATCATCCTGCGCAAAACCCGCAATCGTATCGGAGTCCCGCGTAACCACGAGAGCAATTGCCGCTCCGATCAGCATCAGAATTGCAAGCCAAGCAGTCAAAAACATCGTCCTCAGTTCAATAACGTACATTTATAGCAAGGTGTCGGCGGCCCTGCGAAATATTGATGCATACGCTCATCGTATACAATTCAAACCGATGCATTCATGCATCTTTTGCGGTCTATTTTCCGCAGATTGCCGTTATATTTGACACACACCAAACAAATCCGGCAGAAAAATACGGCTTTTCCACGGACCAGACGCTAATCGGCAAATCTATGCAGCGTTTTTGGCGGGAAGATCCAGTCCGGCGTGACGAGTTCGCCATCGCTGGCCGGTATTTCATACCAGGGCGATGTATTATTCCAGAAGCCGGGGACTTTCACCACATGCATGTCCTGCGCTGGCATGAAGCTCTGGATCAGGAGAAATCGCTTTTCGCCGGTTTGTTTCTGTTGCGCCATGTCGGCGACGATCATTGCATGGCCGGGAAAGCCGCCCTTGATGAAGACGTCGCCGATCCGTATGTCCCTTAAATCGACCTTGCGCAGCTCCCGTTCAAGAGAATAGGTGCCAGCATAGGCGAAAACGCCCGTCATATAGCGTCTGAACGCTTTCCTGTCGCGCGCATTGCCGCGATATCGTACACGCTTGCCATCGGTGTAGTTGAAAGCAATGTCGCGCGCCTTTCCTGCCGAGAGCAAATATTCGGCGCGCAGCCGCATGATCGCATCGGCGCATTGCTGGAGATTGCGCTTGCCGGTGTCGATGTCGATGACGGCCACATGCCGGTCCTGAGTGGCGCGGAGACGGCCATCGTAAAGGTGAATGGGGGTCTGTTCAGGCCGGACCGGCAGATTGCGGAGCCATTCGGCGAAGCTGCCCGCTTCGACGGGCACGCGTTCATAGCCGTCCGGAGGTGCGATGCGGTCTTTAAGGCTGCCCGATGCGTGGTCCCCGGCGCCAGGCCATGTGTATTGCGGCGCGGCCTTCGCTCCATCAGCAAGAATAGGGATCAATGCCGGAACAATCAGGGCAAGACCGGTGATCAGCAGGCGGTGAGCGGACAATAATCCCATGTCTGCGGTATATCCTTCAATAGCCACAGTACGATTTCATGAGATTTAAGAATAGTCGCGGGATATGAATATTGCCTGCAAAAACAAAGCCTCGTTGGACATGCCAACGAGGCCTTTTGCATGGGCTTCTCTGATTAGAACAACGGAGTTTGTTTTTCGATCCGGAGCCGTTTGCACCGGGCGCACTCTATAACTCCTGTGACTGATCGCCTGTGACTAAACAGCCGCCCCAGAGTTCGAAATACAAGCTTTTCGTTGCGCCCTGATTGGGTACATCCAATATTCACGGAATTCACACCGGCATGCTGAAATAATCAGGCATAAAGGCTGAGCTTCCGTCAAGTCGTTCTGATTATCTGTTTCTGCCAATCCTGATGCAAGTAAGCCGATATACATCAGGATGGCTTCTTCACCTTGGGTGGGGTCATTTTCCTAGACCTCCTATGGCTGATAACGCGATTATGACAAGGTTAATATCTCCGCGTCAATGGGTTTTCGCGCTATGCTTTGAAATATATTAAAAGCTACCCTACACTCTCGGGAACAAGCGCAGATTTAAGACGGAGAAAGATCATGGCGTCTAAGGCGGATGTTTGCGACTTTGGATGGGATGCTCCGCATTTCGAGCTGCCGGCAACGGACGGAAAGCGCTACAGCCTGGAAGATATTCGCGGAACACGCGGCGCACTGGTCATGTTCATCTGCAACCATTGCCCCTATGTCCGCTCGGTGATCGACCGCATCGTGCGCGATGCGGCTGAGCTGAAGGCTTACGGAATCGGCACGGTCGCGATCAATGCCAATGATGCGGTGAGCCATCCGGACGATTCATTCGAGAATATGGTGCTCTTCGCTGAGCAGAACCGCTTTCCCTTTCCCTATTTGCATGACGAAAGCCAGGAGGTCGCACGAACCTATAGCGCGGCGTGCACCCCGGATTTCTTCGGTTTTAACGCCGACCTGAAACTGCAATATCGCGGGCGCCTCGATGAAAGCGGAAGGCGGGCCATGCCGAATGCGCGGCGCGAGCTGTTTGAAGCCATGAAACAGATCGCCGAAACCGGCGAGGGGCCGCGCGAGCAGACGCCGTCGATAGGCTGTTCAATCAAATGGAAGACCGCGTGATTTTTTTGCCCGATGCAACCTGATCTTAACGCTTTTATTCAAATCTTCTGAAAAGTGTATCGTGTAGCTGGTCCTCTTCAGAGGAAGCGGGGTTGTAATGACGGCAGCCGATATAGGGCGGTTTGCGCTTATTGCAGTGCTGGGTATTTTCGCCTTCGTCGTGTTCCTGTTCGCGGGAACACTGGTCGGAGTGATGTGGCTGGAAGTAAGCAGATGCAACTGCATTCATCTTCCGGCCGGTCTTTACGTGCTGGCACTGCTCGGTATCTTCTTTGTGTCCTCGATCATTGCCGAGGCGCTGGACGTTCAGCCGATTTTTGAGCACTGGGTCGAACACCAGCGGGAAGCTCTGATCGTCGTGACGATCTTCCTGTTCTTTATCATCCTGATTCTGCTCTAACCTGCCTAACTGTGGCGCTCAATGTGGAGTCGCGCCATCCTGCTCGATGATTTCGATCTGTTCCGGATGCGAAACCGTAATCGAGGGACCGTTATAGTTTCGCAGCCAGCCGCGGACGCGTATCAGTTTCCCGGCAAGTTCAGCGAGCGTGATGGTGTGTTTCTGGCCTGACGCGGCAGGCTCGAACATCCCTGCCGTCTTCGCCGGGATGAAAGCAGTAAAATCCCGCTTCCAGTCCTTGCCGAAATTGAGATAGGTACGCCCCTTCACGGCCGCGACATCGACAACCCGGCCTTCGACAATCTCATAGCTCTGCGCAAGACGATAAAGCAGATCTTCAGCAATTGCCGGACGCACGGCAAAAAAACCGTTTCCCCATAATCCCTTGCGGGCGTGCCGCGCCTCATTCTCCAGTGCAAGCAATTCGGAAATGCAAAGCCTGTTGTCCTGGAAGGATATGACGCGCGCTAGACCGTCCGATACCAGTCTGCCCTGCACCCATTCCGTCACGCTGCCGCTATCATCGACAAGCATGACATGAGCAAGCAGCCGTCCGTAGCGGTCGCGTTTGCGCTCACCTATGTAAAGCGAGACCTGCTTGCCGAGCGTCAATTCCGACAGCGCACTTTCCATTGCCGCCCGCGCTTCCGAGGCGGGACCGCGCGTCGCGCGTTTCGGACCAAGTACGCCGATCAGCCGGATCGCGCGCCCATCATCGAGCACGAGCGTTTCACCGCCGCTGATTTCCGTAACGACGCCGCGCCCCGCATCCTCGCCCCCGCACATTGCATGCGCCTGTGCGGCAGCAAGCAACATCAAAGGCAGGAGGATAAAACCGTTCAGGTACTCTTTCACACGCGCCAGCATCCACAAACCCACTACGGAGCGTCAGGTCAACTCGTTTTTGTTCTCGTTTTGATCTTTATTAATGCAAAG
>CAYOUP010000207.1:0-360 GCA_964407125.1 uncultured Hyphomicrobiaceae bacterium
GATGCCAGTATTGCGTCGAAGCCTTCTCCTTGCGTGGTCCGGCCTTCACGGCGTCGAGCACGACATCTGTCAGCACACGGACATCTCCGCCGATCGGCACCAGATCCCAAAAGGCCAATCCTTTGAGCATCCCGTCCGGCATGCAATCCCGCACGCGCATGACGATGACGCCTCGTTCGCGGTTCAGTGGATCATCCGCCATTCGGTTGAGGACTTCGGCGAGCGTCGCATCCTTGCGCAGATAGTCGGGGGAAAGAAGAGCGATGACTCTTGCACCGGATTTCAATCCAGTATGCATGCGCTCCATGAAATTGCGGTTTTCGAAGTTCGGATTCTGGAGAAGCACCTTATATCCGTCCG
>CAYOUP010000207.1:370-6659 GCA_964407125.1 uncultured Hyphomicrobiaceae bacterium
ATTCGGCAGCCTCAAGGATGTCGCGGATCACGCCCGCAATCGCCGCATCTTCGCCCGCCCGGCTGATGAAGAAGTCCCAATGCTCCACCGCCTGATCTGTGTCCGCCATCGCTCGCCCCGCGCATGAATTCGAGTCAGCGTAAATATTTTAACACGGCTCCGGTGAATGCGGGATGAGGAATGAACACGATCCGCATTTGCGAGGAGAATTACGGGGAATTAGGGTGAATTAGCGCAATATACGCAGGAGCAATCGGGCCACTTTCCTGCGCATCACTGCAGCGCGCTCCGCGCCGCCTCGCCGAGCTGTTCGAGGATCGGTGCAGGCTGGCGCAGATCGTAGCCCGCCTGGACCGCCTTCTCGATAACGTCCGGCAGGCTCTTGCCGAGGGCGATCTGTGCCGCGGCCCACAGCATCGTCGAGCGTGTCCCCGTCCGGCAGAAAATCAGCATCGGCTCCTGCTCCGTCTTCAGGATTTCCGCCAGCCTGACTGTGTGGTCCGGAGCGATCTGTGAGGTCGGGAACTGGATGTTGACGAAGCGGACGCCATGACGCGCGGCTTCCCGCTCCAGCTCGGCGGCGGCAGGCTGGCTCACCGGGTCTTCGCCGTCAGGCCGGTTATTGACGATCAGTTTGATGCCGTGCGCAGCAATATCAGCAATGTCCGAAGGCGAGATCTGTCCCGCCACAAACACAGTGTCGTCAAGCCTGACGATTTCAGCCATGATATCCGGCTCCTTTGCTCCCGCTTGCAGCGGTCCTATATGCGTGGGTGAGAAGCTGTTCGATCTGCGAATCAGCCTATGACTATGATGTGTATTTATGCAACAAACATTGGGATTTTGGCTGAATTTATGAATTTGTTCATCTGTTGAACAGTCAGGCCGCGTCATGATTGCATGAAGGGCTGTACTAGAATCAATAGGTGCCAGTACGCCTTGTCCGCAGGAAATCCGATAAGGGCTCGCTGCAAGTGGGGCAGGATTTCCCGCAGGGTGTATGAGTGCGTCCAGTTGGGAAACGATATGCTGATAAACAGGCGCCGCCTGCTTGAATTGGGCGGAGCATTTGCTGGAACACTATTGATGCCGGGGCTGATTTCTGCCCAGGAGCGCTTTATCACTGTACAAGGTGATTGGCGCAAATTCGATATCGTTACCCGGATAAAGTTTCCGAAAATAGACAAGAAGGCGCAGGCATGGGTGCCGGTTCCTTCAGTCGATCTGGAAGAGTGGTCCAAGGCGCTGGGAAGCGACTGGACGACCAACGCGACATCGGCCAGCCTCGAACAAACCGAAAGCGGCGCCAATCTCGTCTATCTGGAATGGAACGAGGAAGCGCCGGAAGCCGTTGCCGAAATCAGCAGCCATGCCGAGACGCGCAATCGTCTGATCGACTTCACCCGGCCCGAACCCGCGCCTCCGCTATCGGATGAGGAACGGACTCTCTACACGTCTCCAAGCAGCGTGATGCCGTTCGACGAAACCCTGCGGAACATGGCGGCAAAAGCAACTGAAAATGCGGAAACCGATCTCGGCAAGGCGAAGGCCATCTATGAATGGATCGCCAGCGATCAGAGTTGCGACACGGGCGATTTGAAGACCCTGCTGGGCGGAGCGAACATGAACAGCGAGCTTCCGCAGGATTGCGATTATCTGAACCGGTTGTTCGTCGGCCTGTGCCGCGTTTCGGGACTGCCCGGCCGCGAAATCTTCGGTATACGTGTCGCGCCGTCGGATTTCGGCTATGAAAGTCTCGGCGCGGTCCCGGAGGACATTACCACCCGCCTGCACAGCCGCGCCGAGGTCTGGCTCGAAAATTACGGCTGGGTGCCCGTAGATCCCGCCGATCTGCACCGGCTGATCCGTTACGAGCCGCCGGGGAGCCTGGAATTGACCGATCCCAGGGTCGTTTCCGCCCGCGCAACGCTCTTTGGCGCATGGGAAGGCAACTGGGTTGCCTACAATATGGCCCATGACGTTGAACTGCCTGCTCTGGACGGCGTTGTCCTGCCGACATTTACCCGGTCGCTCGTCAGGATCGGTGCTGACCGGCTGATCGATGCGAATTCGACGGAGATAGACTGCAAAATTGCCGCCAAGGAATTGCCGGCCGGTCCGTAAAGGCGAGGCCAAGGCTGTCGGACGAGGGATCTCTCTTGCCTACTCGCCTCTTTCCGGGGCATAGATAGCGCAAAATCTGAGTGGAACGCGAAAACCAATGGAAAAATTCACCGAACTGACCGGCGTCGCGGCGCCGTTGCCGATGATCAATATCGACACTGATATGATCATCCCGAAGCAGTTTCTGAAAACCATCAAGCGCACAGGGCTTGGAAAAAACCTTTTCCATGAAATGCGTTTTGCTGGCGATGGCAGCGAAAATCCGGAATTCGTGCTGAACAAACCGGCTTACCGGAACGCCTCGATCCTCATTGCCGGCGCGAATTTCGGCTGCGGATCGAGCCGCGAACATGCGCCTTGGGCGATTATGGATTTCGGCATCAAATGCGTCATCGCGCCCAGCTTTGCCGACATTTTCTACAATAACTGCTTCAAGAACGGCATTCTGCCGATCGCTCTGCCACAGGAAGAGATCGACAAGTTGCTCGACGATGCCTCGCGCGGCGCCAATGCGACGATTACCGTCGATCTGGAAGCACAGGAAATCCGCGGTCCCGATGGCGGTGTGATCAGGTTCGACCTGGATCCTTTCCGCAAGAAATGCCTTCTGGAAGGCCTCGACGACATTGGCCTCACGCTGGAGAAGCAGAGCAGTATCGCCAGCTACGAAGCGAAACAGCAGTCAGAACGTCCCTGGGTTTGAAGTTCAGCTAGTCTCTCTTGGGGCGCGAGGCACTGTCAGCCCGCGTCCCAACCTGAAAGCGTGGCTGTCCGTATCATACGGAAAATTTTCTGTGCAATAGAAGCACAGTTTCGTGTTGGCTTTCCATAAAATGCGCCTGCCATCTTGCCCCCGCTTCCCATTCCTTGCTAGCTAGTACAGCCGGAAGCAAGTTCGCACCCAGTGTGCTGCACGCGATCAAGCGAACGTTTATCGTGAGCGACGCTTGTCTGGTCGCGATCAGCAAGACATCGCGACAAGCGCTCACTCAAGCGAACTCACTTCCGGCTGTACTAGTCAGGTTAGCGAATATAAGCGGTGTGAACCGTCAAGACTCCGAGAAAACGATGCCCACATATAATCTGTTATTGCTGCCAGGCGACGGCATTGGCCCGGAAGTTATGGCCGAAGTTGAAAGGCTCGTAAGCTGGCTGAACGCGAAAGGCAGCGTGACGTTCAATGTCGAGAAGGATCTGGTCGGCGGATGTGCGTATGATGCGCATGGCCAGGCGATTTCCGATGAAACGATGAAGCGCGCGCTGGACGCCGATGCGGTCATGCTCGGAGCCGTTGGCGGCCCGAAATGGGATGGCGTCCCTTACGAAGTGCGCCCCGAAGCGGGCCTGTTGCGGCTGCGCAAGGATATGGCGCTGTTCGCCAATCTGCGCCCTGCGATCTGCTACCCCGCTCTCGCCGACGCCTCCAGCCTGAAGCGCGATATCGTCGACGGTCTCGACCTTATGATCGTCCGGGAGTTGACGGGCGGGGTCTATTTCGGCGAGCCGAAGGAGATCGTGACGCTGGAAAATGGACAGAAGCGTGCCGTCGATACGCAGGTTTACACAACCGGAGAGATCGAACGGATTGCAAGGGTTGCATTCGAGCTGGCGCGTAAGCGCAGCAACAAGGTCGCTTCATCAGAGAAACGTAATGTGATGAGGTCGGGCGTTCTTTGGCATGAAGTCGTCTCCAATCTGCACAAGCGCGACTATTCCGATGTGGAACTGACCCATATCCTAGCCGACAATTGCGCGATGCAGCTCGTCCGCGCGCCTAAGCAGTTCGACGTGATCGTAACGGACAATCTGTTCGGAGACATGCTCTCGGACGAGGCGGCCATGCTTACCGGTTCACTTGGCATGCTTCCATCTGCATCGCTTGGCGCGGCCGACAGCACCGGCAAACGCAAGGCGCTTTACGAGCCTGTTCACGGCAGCGCGCCCGATATTGCCGGACAGGGCGTGGCCAATCCGATTGCAACGCTGGCCAGCTTCGCGATGGCCCTGCGCTATTCCTTCGATCTCGGCACGGAAGCCGGCATGGTCGAAAAGGCGATTGCCGCCGTGCTTGATAAAGGGTTGAGGACCGGGGACATCATGCAGGATGGCATGACCAAGGTCTCTACGACGGGTATGGGCGAAGCGATTATTGCGGCGATGGAAGCGCAGGCGGCTTAGGTGGAAATGCGTATGCCTGCCCGCGGCGGTGATGGCTGAATTGGGTGTTGCCTTTTAATGACCGGGCGATGTGATGAGAGGCGAGCGGGGCGATGACAGACCATTTCAGTGTCATCGGATTTAGAACGGCGTCGGCAGAGGAACTTGCGGACATTGTCAGCAAGCTGCCGGAAACGGAAGCATATTCGCAACCTTGCGGGCCGGGATATTACTATCGCTGGCATTCCGATGCCGGTTCCGAATTGTGGGTGCATCTTGCAAAACAGATTGACGGCGGCGATGAGCAATTCAGTATCGTCGGCGTGACGCCCTACTTTTCGGGTGAAGGGCGTGTGCCGGTGCGTGTCATCAAGAAGCGTCAGCGTCCGGCGGATAATGCTTTCGAGGGCGCAGTCTTCGTCGAAATCGCGCCCGGTGTCAAACAGCACCAATGCGCAACCGTCGCGCTGCTGGACCTCGTTGACTACGCTGTCTGGGCCAATCGCGCAGGGCCATTTCTTGCCGATGCCCAGATCGCTGCCTTTCCTCATCAACTGACCATCTTCGCCAATGAAGAAGAATTCACACAGGCGCAGGCCGGTGAGGAACTGAAATTCGCGCCTGAATCGCTTTTCGCCAGCGGGCTTTTCACGCATGGATCGGGCGATGACGGATCGACCGTGTTTCACGATCCGAACGCAGAGGATTTCGACGCACCGGCGCATGCATTCATAACCGGCCGCGTACTCTCCTTCGCCAAACGCCAGAACAGTGTCACCGGGCAGAGTTTCTACACCACACTGATCAAAACGCTTGGCGGTACGATTGATCTGGTGGCCGATGAGAGCCAGATCTCCGAGGCGCTCGCCCCTGGCGCCATCGTTCAGGGCGAGTTCTGGCTCTGCGCCAAACTGAATGAAACCAACTGACTTATCGGTTGGATACCAATTCCAATTCTGCCGTAACGCATGGCGGGGCGAAGTAAACCTGTCTGTCCGGACAAAGATAAAATAATGCAGCACGCACGCATGGCTGCGCTCATTGCACTGACCATTACAATTGGCTCAGCCGGGGGCGCTGTCTTCTATTTGCTTGGATTTCCTGCGCCGTGGCTTACCGGCAGCGTGACGGCCGCTAGCATTGCCGTGCTTGGCGGTGTGAAGCTCATCATGCCCTCGATCGTGCGTCAGATAACCTTTTTGGTCCTTGGCGTATCCATCGGATCGGGAGTTGATGCGCAAATCTTGTCCGGCATCGCAAAATGGCCTGCCAGCATTGCCGTTCTCTGTGTGGCTGTCGTCATCACGATCGTTGCCTCCACGGCTTATCTATCTTCAAGGTCGGGCTGGGACCGAAGCACGGCATTTTTTTCTTCACTGCCGGGCGCGCTATCCTACGTGATCGCTATTTCGATGCAGAGCAACGCGAACACGCCGCTGGTCGTATTGGCTCAGATGCTGCGGGTGGTCACGCTCCTCCTGGTCTTGCCGCTGATCATCTCTTCCTATGCACCGGCGCCCGCTTCTGTAGCAACTATCGAACACAGCGGCATATTCCAGGAGTTGGCAATTTTTGCTGCAGGCGCGGCGGTCGGATTCCTTCTGGAACGGGCGAATTTTCCCGCGGGGATGTTGTTCGGCGGCATGTTAGCCAGCGCGGCGTTACATGTTTCAAGTCTGGTCGAAGGGCGGGTTCATTCGGAAATCCTTATTCCCAGTCAGATCATGCTCGGATGTCTTATGGGTCTCCGTTTCAGCGGAACCAATCCGCGCCTGCTTTGGCGGGCATTGGGGCCTTCAACCGGAGCCTTTGTCATCGCTCTTGCAATTTCAGCGGCGAGTGCAGGTCTCGTTTCGTGGTTTTTCGCATTACCTCTCAATCAGCTTCTGCTCGCCTTTGCCCCCGGCGCACTCGAAATGATGATCATTCTTGCCTTCGTGCTGGGGCTCGATCCGGCCTTCGTCGCCGTGCACCACCTTATACGCTTTATTGGAATCGCGTTGACGCT
>CAYOUP010000208.1:0-6656 GCA_964407125.1 uncultured Hyphomicrobiaceae bacterium
TCCGCATATGAAGGTCTTCGACAATATGGCCTTCAGTCTCAAGCTCCGGGGAACGGACAAGGGCGAAATCGATCGTAGGGTTAACGAAGCCGCCGACATTCTCGGTCTTTCCCCCCTTCTTGACCGTTATCCGCGCCAGCTTTCCGGCGGTCAGCGTCAGCGCGTCGCCATGGGCCGCGCGATCGTCCGCCATCCCAAAGTCTTCCTGTTCGACGAGCCGCTTTCGAACCTCGATGCAAAGCTTCGCGTCGCTATGCGCACCGAGATCAAGGCGCTGCATCAGCGCGTCGGCGGAACGACCGTTTATGTAACCCATGACCAGATCGAAGCCATGACGATGGCGGACAAGATCGTGGTCATGCAGGGCGGCAATGTTGAGCAGATCGGCGCACCGCTCGAACTTTACGACAAGCCGGACAATCTGTTCGTGGCCGGATTTATCGGCTCGCCTGCGATGAACTTCATCCGCGGCAGGATGCAGGTCAACGGCACGGCAAGCGTCGTTACCGATGAGGGAGAGCGCATTGTGGTCCCCGAAACACAAGGTGCTCAAGATGGCCGCAGCGTCGTGCTCGGCATCCGCCCCGAGCATTTGAGGCTGACGCAGGAAGGCCAGGGTATTCCGGTCGATGTCGTCGTTACGGAGCCGACCGGCTCCGAAGTCCTGGTTGTCGCCAAACACGGAAGCGATGATGTCAATGCCGTTTTCCGCGAAAGGCATCAACCTGCTCCGGGCGAGCGCATCTGGCTTGAACCGGAACTGAATAACATTCATTTGTTCGACGCGGAAACGGGTCGTGCATTGAGGGGGTAGTTACGGGAGGGACTGCCCTATAACAAGGCGCTGAACAAGAATAAGCGCATAATTCTCTGGGAGGAATTCAGATGATTACTCGCCGTTCACTCGTCAAAGGCTCGGCTTCGCTTGCTGCGCTTGCTGCCGCCGGAGATCTCATGGGTTGGGCCAAGGCATGGGCCGCAACCGAATTGAAGTACAAGCCGGAAGACGGCGCGAAGATTTCACTTCTGCGCTGGCGTCGCTTCATTCAGGCGGAAGAAGACGCATTTCTGAAGCTCGTCGAAGCCTTCACCAAGGCGACCGGTGTTGCCGTCGATGTTTCCAGCGAAACGCTCGATGACGTGCAGCCCAAAGCGTCCGTTGCCGCCAATGTCGGCTCGGGGCCGGATATCTTCTGGGGGCTTTATTCACTGCCGCATCTATTCCCCGATCAGTGCGTGGATGTCACCGACCTGGCCACCTATCTCGGCGACAAATATGGCGGGTTTGACACGGCTGCGCAGAAATACGGCAAGTCCGGTGACAAATGGATCGACATTCCGGTCGCCTATAACGGCAATGTGATCAATTACCGGCAATCTGCCATCAAGGAAGCTGGTTTTGACAAGATCCCCGAAGACACGGCCGGTTTCCTCGAGTTGGTAAAAGCGCTTAAGGGTATCAACAAACCCGCTGGCATGGCGCTGGGCCATGCATCGGGTGACGGCAATGCCTGGGTGCACTGGGTTCTTTGGTCCCATAATGGCTATCTCGTTGATGAAAACGACAAGGTCATCATCAATTCACCCGAGACCAAGGCCGCGCTGGAATATGCCAAACAGCTTTATGACAATTTCATCCCCGGCGTTGCGTCATGGAACGACAGCTTCAACAACAAGGCATTCCTCGCCGAAGAAGTCTGGCTGACCAATAATGGCGTGTCGATTTATGCTGCGGCCAAGAGCGGTGCTCATCCGGCAGCGGATGCGGATCAGGCTGCGAAGGACGCCGCACCCAAGATGGCGGCAATCGCCGAGGACATGAACCATTCCTTCTGGCCGATCGGTCCAGCAGGCAAACCGACAGAGTTCCATATCTGCTATCCCATGCTCATCATGAAATATTCGAAGGTTCCGGAAGCCTCGAAAGCCTTCATGCAATTCATGATGGAAGCGGATCAGTACGGTCCGTGGGCTGCGGCGGCTGTCGGCTATCTGACACAGACGCTCAATGCCTATAAGGATCTGCCGTTCTGGGACGAGGATCCCAAGCTCGCACCGGCAAAATTCGCCGCCGAACGCACGCTCACCGCTGGCGGCCTGGGATCGGTCGGTGAAAAGGCTGCAGCAGCGCTTGCCGATTTCATCGTGCTCGACATGGTTGCCAATGCCTGTTCGGGTCGCGAGACCGTTGAAGGTGCGATCCGTATCGCCGAACGGCAGGCCAAGCGGCTGTACCGTTAGACTGTTCACTGATTACATCGCACGGGGCGTTCATCTCAATGCCCCGTGCATGTCAGAGGCTTGATCGTGGCCGATATTGCACAAGACAAAGCTGCTAGCGAACCGGTTGACTACCGTTCAACATGGGCGCAATTGCAAGGCAACCGGAACTGGCTTGGCTTCTGGTTCATGATGCCGGCTGCCATATTCCTGATCTTGTTTCTGGCTTATCCGCTTGGCCTCGGTGTCTATCTTTCCTTTACGGATGCGCGCGTCGGCAATCCCGGCGGCTGGGTCGGTCTTGAGAACTACAAATGGCTGATGGGCGACTTCTCCGAAGGCTGGCAATTCTGGAAGACCGGCGACAGCGTCTTCTGGCTCTCCGTCTTCAACACGCTGCTTTACACGGTCGTCGCCAGCGCCATCAAATTCGCGATCGGCCTCTATCTGGCGCTTCTGCTGAACCGCCACATGCCGTTCAAGGCGATCATTCGCGCGATCGTGCTGATCCCGTTCATCGTACCCACGGTGTTGTCCGCCATCGCCTTCTGGTGGATCTTCGACACGCAATTCTCGATCATCACCTGGATGCTTCAGGGGATTGGTGTGATTTCCGAAACCTATCACATCAACTGGCTCGGCGAGGCTAATCTGGCGCGCGGCTCGGTCATCTTCGCCAATATCTGGCGCGGTGTGCCTTTCGTTGCGATCACGCTGCTGGCCGGCTTGCAGACCGTCAGCGCTTCGCTCTACGAAGCCGCCGTGATTGATGGCGCGACGCGCTGGCAGCTATTCCGCTACGTCACCTATCCGTTGCTGACTCCGATCATTGCCGTTGTAATGACATTCTCGGTGCTGTTCACCTTTACCGACTTCCAGCTCATCTGGGTGTTGACGCGCGGCGGACCGTTCAATGCGACGCATCTCATGGCGACGCTCAGCTATCAGCGCGCCATTCTCGGCGGGTATCTCGGCGAAGGCGCGGCAATCTCGACCGCCATGATCCCCTTCCTGCTTGCTGCGATCATGTTCTCCTGGTTTGGTCTGCAGCGACGCAAATGGCAGCAAGGAGGAAAAGATGGCTGATTACGTTACACCTCAGCTTGCCGATTCCAAGGCGGATTTTCGCGAAGGCATGGAGCATCTGGAGACGCGGTTCTCCAAGTTCGTGACGCTCTACCTGCCGCTTGGCTTGATCCTCATTGTGCTGATCTTTCCGTTTTACTGGATGGCGCTGACCTCGATCAAACCGGATCAGGAGCTGATCAACCTCGATGACACCAATCCGCTCTGGACATTGCACCCGACGCTCAAGCACATCCGTATCCTGCTTTTCGAGACAAGCTATCCGACATGGCTGTGGAACACGATGTCGGTTGCGATCTCGGCGACGATCCTGTCCCTGATCGCCAGCATCGGAGCCGCCTACGCGATCGTGCGCATCCAGTATAAGGGTGCCGATATGGTCGGTGGCCTGATCTTTCTGGCCTATCTGGTGCCGCCGTCGATCCTGTTCATTCCGCTCGCATGGGTCGTCTTCCAGTACGGACTGTTCGATACGCTTTTCGCGCTGATCCTGACCTATCCGACGATCCTGATCCCGTTCTCGACCTGGCTCCTGATGGGGTATTTCAAGACGATCCCGTTCGAGCTTGAGGAATGCGCCCTGATCGACGGCGCGACGCGCTGGCAGATCCTGACCAAGATCATCCTGCCGCTGTCGATTCCGGGGCTGATTTCAGCGTTTATTTTCTGCTTCACGCTGTGCTGGAACGAATTCATTTACGCGCTGACCTTCATCTCCAATGTCGATAACAAGACGGTGCCGGTCGCGATCGTGACGAACTTCACCGATGGCGACATATATCGCTGGGGCTCGATCATGGCGGGCGCTCTGATCGGCTCGCTGCCGCTCGTGATTCTCTACGCTTTCTTTGTTGAGCACTATGTCGCCGCGATGACCGGTGCCGTGAAGGAATGAGCTGGTCGATTCATCACGTCAATCTTCAAGCCACGGACGTTCGCGTCTCGGCGCATTTCTATGCTGAGATCATTGGCCTTACAGAGGGACGCTGGACCTTTCCGCCGCCGGAGCAGGTCGGCCATATCAGCGCTGATCCCGCGCAGCTCACGCTGTTCCCATGCGATACGGCGAGCAGCGGAGCCAATAGCGGCCTGCATCTGATCCGTCCGGAGCCGGAATTCGCCCGCAAGAACGGCCTCGACCACAATCCGTCCATCGGCGGCCATGTCGCGATACAGGCGCCGGATCTCGACGCGGTGATCGCGCGTCTGAAGGCGGCGGGCATTCCGTTCTCCTACGCGCCGACCTTCGCAATCCCGAATATGCGCCACATCTATGTCTACGATCCGGCGATGAATTTGCTTGAAATCAACGAGGTAACTGCGCCATGAGCAGTAATCCGATGAATATGGCCTTTGTCGGCCTCGGCGCTATGGGCAGCCGGATGGCGGGCGTGCTTCTTGATGCCGGACATCACGTTACCGGCTATGACCGTGTGCCAGCGGCACTGAAGGTGCTTGAAGCGAAGGGCGGCGAGACGGCGGCGAGTGTGTCCGAGGCTTGTATCGGCGCGGACGCGCTGGTGCTGATGGTCGTCAATGCCGATCAGGCAAGGGCGGTGCTTTTCGATGGCGGCGCACTCGACGCCTTGCTGGAAGGCGCACTTGTCATGTCCTGCGTGACGATGCCGGCCGAAGCCGCACGGGACATCGGCCATCGCGTCGAGCAGGCAGGACGGTTGTTCCTCGATGCGCCGGTCTCAGGTGGCACGGCTGGTGCGGAAAAGGGCGCGCTGACGTTCATGGCTGCCGGGTCCGACGCCGCCTATGAGCGGGCCGCGCCGCTTCTTGATGCGATGGGCAGGAACATCTTCCGGCTCGGTAATACGCCCGGCGCAGGTTCGACGATGAAGATGGTCCATCAACTCGCCGCAGGCTGCAATCTTGCCGTCGCGGCGGAGGTCATGAGCCTTGGTGCGCATCTCGGCCTCGATCCGGCGCAGGTGCTTGACGTGCTGAACGTCTCGGCGGGCGGTTCGTGGATGATCGCGGATCGCGGTCCGCGCATGCTCACCGAAGGCAAGGAGGCGAAATCCGCCGTCGATATTTTCGTGAAGGACCTCGGCATTGTTTTGGATGCCGCCCGTGCGGCGAAATTCCCGGTCCCCGTCTCCGCATCGGCGCTGCAAGTCTTCCTCGGAGCATCCTCCGCCGGTTTCGGTAGCCACGACGACAGCCAGGCGACACGCTTTTATGAAGAGCTGGGCGGGAAGAAAGTGCGAAAGACAGAGAGTTGACGGCTATTCTGGCTGCCAGTTACACGCGTTCAGAGCAAAAAAAGCCAACACCCGCCATTCTGCATAGCCGCGGGGAGGCTGGGCAAAATGACAGGCGTTGGGTGGGAGGAAGCTCAATATGCAGACTTGTCAGTGGTCGCCGGAGATCTCATTGAAGAACTGAAGCTGCTTTTTCAATTTAGACGGATTTGGGTCTTCCGAGACCTTGATGTCCTTGGCATACTTCTTGGGGGCGTAGTTCGGCTTTTCGGCGGTGTAGGAATTGTTGTCGTAGCCATATCCGCCGGTCGAATAGTTGTCATAAGCGGATGCGGTGCCGGTGAAGGCCAGAGCGAGGATTGCTGCGCCAATTAGCTGCTTCATGATCATCTCCATTTTACAGTTTGGTTTTTTTTTTAAGTTCCGGACGGTCTCATGTGACTGTCTGGAGGCTTAACATCCGTCTTTGATGCTTTATTCGGAGGAATAAGAAATTTTCCAGAAGTTGACGATATCCATCTGATCCTCATGGTTTTCAGGATTGATTGAATCTGACAGGACAGCGGGTCTTTTTCGGACTGGTCTGATTTTTTTGCGCCCACACAAAAGCCGTTGAGGAAAGTCTGCAAATGCGGCCCGCATCGCCCTATCCTCAACAGGAAAACACGCCGCTCGGGACATAAAGACACAGCCCGCCGAATGCCGCGCCACGATAATGGCTGCCTCGCTGTCTTTTCGCTCGTGCGAACCTCTTCCCGCCGCGTGAGATTTCGACTATTTAAGCTGCATGAGCATTCAGGATCAGACCGCGCCCGCAAATGATGCGGGCAAAAATTTGAGCGCCGAAGGCAAAGCGCCTTCGCTCGCGCATATCCGCAATTTTTCGATCATTGCGCATATAGACCACGGCAAATCGACGCTGGCCGACCGGCTGATCCAGATTTGCGGCGGGCTGACCGTACGCGAGATGAAAGAGCAGGTGCTCGACTCGATGGATCTGGAGCGCGAGCGCGGCATCACCATCAAGGCGCAGACCGTGCGGTTGAATTACAAGGCGCGCGATGGCCGCGACTATCAGCTTAATCTAATCGACACGCCCGGTCATGTGGACTTTGCCTATGAGGTGAGCCGGTCGCT